>NZ_JMQC01000008.1:2632500-2850000 GCF_000746925.1 Bacillus clarus | reverse complement strand
ACGCTTGCCACCTACGTATTACCGCGGCTGCTGGCACGTAGTTAGCCGTGGCTTTCTGGTTAGGTACCGTCAAGGTGCCAGCTTATTCAACTAGCACTTGTTCTTCCCTAACAACAGAGTTTTACGACCCGAAAGCCTTCATCACTCACGCGGCGTTGCTCCGTCAGACTTTCGTCCATTGCGGAAGATTCCCTACTGCTGCCTCCCGTAGGAGTCTGGGCCGTGTCTCAGTCCCAGTGTGGCCGATCACCCTCTCAGGTCGGCTACGCATCGTTGCCTTGGTGAGCCGTTACCTCACCAACTAGCTAATGCGACGCGGGTCCATCCATAAGTGACAGCCGAAGCCGCCTTTCAATTTCGCACCATGCAGTGCAAAATGTTATCCGGTATTAGCCCCGGTTTCCCGGAGTTATCCCAGTCTTATGGGCAGGTTACCCACGTGTTACTCACCCGTCCGCCGCTAACTTCATAAGAGCAAGCTCTTAATCCATTCGCTCGACTTGCATGTATTAGGCACGCCGCCAGCGTTCATCCTGAGCCAGGATCAAACTCTCCAATAAAGTTAGTTTGTCTAGCATCTAAAATAAAAATTGACGTTTCACGTTGTTTGTTTCGTTCAGTTTTCAAAGAACTTGTTTGCCGCTCAATTGCGACTTCCTTATGTTAACATCTTTGTTTTTTGATGTCAACTAAGTTTTTCATTTTATTTTTCATCATTTCTGCGTTTCCGCATCAGCGACGTTTATTAATATATCACGCAGTATACATAGGGTCAATACTTTTTATAAAAAATTTCACATCCCGTTAAAACCCTTCAATATCTAATAGAGAAAAACAATCCATCCCCTTTTACAGACATACATCTTCCACCTACTAAATCTCTTTCTTTATTGAATCTTAAAAAGAAAGCATTACTGATCGTTAATAATTGATAAATTTGATCATCGCCTTTCTTTTTATAAAAAATTCTAAATTGTGTGTTATATTATTCCTATAGGAGTGTGGTGGGAATGGGTATTAAATATTCGAACAAGATTAATAAAATTCGAACCTTTGCATTGAGCTTAGTATTTATCGGCCTCTTCATTGCATACTTAGGTGTCTTTTTCCGCGACAACATTATTATTATGACGACATTTATGATGGTTGGCTTTTTAGCTGTTATCGCTAGTACTGTCGTTTACTTTTGGATTGGTATGTTATCTACTAAGACTATACAAATTATTTGTCCAAGCTGCGATAAACCAACAAAAATGCTCGGTCGTGTCGACGCATGTATGCATTGCAATCAACCTTTAACACTTGATCGAAATCTAGAAGGAAAAGAATTTGATGAGAAATATAATAAGAAGAGCTATAAATTATAGGTATATAGGGGAAAGTGCGGGTTTACAACACTAAGGAATTTTCAACTCATTAAAAAAGTCGATTTCTCAACCAAGAAATCGACTTTTTTATTTGTTCTTATTAAATCTAAAGTTCCCGTTAGCTTAATAAGGAAAAAGGTTATTAGAAGAATGATGCCTTTCATATTGATTGCTGTCTTCTCCTAAAATTTATTATGTCTATTTTTTTGAAATTACAGTAAACATCCCCGTCATGTTGGGCGAGTAATCTTTAAAATCATATTTTTCATAGAATGATGTTTTACCTTGTGATGCAAACAAACCAATAAATGCTTTATCTGGTGCATTCCGATTTAAGTATTCAACCAAAGTATTCATTATTTCCTTTCCAATACCATTCTTTTGATAATCTGGATGCACCACTATATCTTGAATATAGAAATAGATAGCCCCATCGCCAACAATTCTCCCCATACCCACAATTCGATTATTATCATTAACTGTGATGCAGTAAATAGAATTTTGAAGTGATGTTTCCACCACTTCAAAATTCATATAATCAGTCCACCCCACAGAGTCACATAAATATTTGTATTCTTCCAATGTTGGAATGTTATTTTTAATCTCATATTTCTTCAAAATGTATCCTCCAAGACTTCATTTTCACCAATATAAAGTAAATTCGACACAGTTTTATCTAATCCTCTTACTAACTTAACCTGCCCGTTAGGTTTTCCGCTTAACCTTGTAAATCCATATCAGCCTGACGCTACCCTTATATAATAAAGAAAGAGGTCGACGTAGCCGTCGACCTCTTTCTTTATTATATATTACGCCTTATGACACTCTGGACAAACGCCATAAATTTCTAAGCGATGACTATTAATAACGAAGCCTGTCGTTTTTGAAGCTTCCTCTTCAAGCTTTTCCAAACCTTCATAAGGAAAGTCAACAATCTTACCACATTTTTCACAAATCACATGGTAATGCTGACTTGTAACATAATCAAATCTACTTGAAGCGTCTCCATAAGTTAATTCCTTTACAAGCCCAACTTCCTTAAATACACGTAAGTTATTATAAACAGTTGCAACACTCATATTAGGGAACTTACCTTCTAATGCTTTATAAATGTC
The DNA here is from genome assembly GCF_000746925.1 of Bacillus clarus. GTDB lineage: Bacteria > Bacillota > Bacilli > Bacillales > Bacillaceae_G > Bacillus_A > Bacillus_A clarus. Next base: position 2,847,518 of record NZ_JMQC01000008.1, on the reverse strand, counting down.
ATCCGCTGTTGGGTGCGTCATAGATTCCACAAGGTACTCTAAAATAGCATGACGCTGTGGAGTAATGCGTACACCCGTATTTTTCAGCATTTCTAGCGCTTCTTTTAATTCTTCTTTGACCACCGTCATGCACCCCGATTCTATACGGATTATTATTTTATAATTCTTATAAAGAGTGTACTCCTTTTCTTGTCAATCGTCAATATTTCTACTATAACTAAGTGTTTTATTTTTTATACAGCTTTATTCTTATGTATCTTTCTCAGCCCTTTATATAGAAAAAAGTGCGAAAGAATCGCACTTAAAGAGTATGTCATATGCCCTACATTTCACTTTATGTAAAATCACAGAAGATGTATAGACTCACGCCTTACACTTATTACATAATAAAGAAATTCCTTCCTCACTCTGTACATACTTATTTTATATAAGAAAGAACATCCTCAATATGGCCTTTCACTTTCACTTTACGCCATTCTTTTACAACTTTACCATCTTTATCAATAAGGAATGTAGAACGCTCAATTCCCATATACTCTTTTCCGAAGTTCTTCTTTAATTTCCAAACATCGTACTGCTCCGCTACCTTATGATCTTCATCTACTAAAAGTAAAAACGGAAGCTCATGCTTCTCGATAAATTTTATATGTCTGTTTACCGGATCTGGGCTTACACCAAAAATAACTGTATCCTTTTCTCTAAATAACCCATACGCATCACGGAAATCACATGCTTCTGTTGTACATCCCGGCGTCATATCTTTTGGATAAAAATATAACACTACATGTTTCCCTTGAAAATCAGATAAACGAACTTGTTCTCCGTTACTTCCTTCTAGTGTAAAATCCGGTGCCATTTCTCCTACTGTGATCATTATTATCACTCCTTTTCTTTCCTTTTACTATAACAAATGCTCTTTTATTTTTCATTGTCTATTACAGTCCGCACTACAAAAGCAAAGGGTAGCGTATATCCAATCAGCGCTTCTACAATCGCAATCCAGCGTCCTATTCCAATTGGAGTTATATCACCGTATCCAACCGACAATAATGTCACCGCGCTAAAATATAAGCATATTTCCACAAGTTGAAAAGAGTGGACTGTTAACCTTTCGTCATCCTCTCTTAAAACTGTAAATCCAATTTCCTCTAATACAACATAACTCAATCCGAATGCAATGAGTACTGTCGTATAAATAAGAAACAATGCAGTTAAATTATACAATGAAAAAAAACGCTTCGAATCTGAATATGAGCTCCATAATAATTGAATACTTCTTAAAATAGCAATCACTGCAATCAATAGGATAAGTCCCCATAACATGTCCTCCACCTCATTTAATATGTATGAGGACTACAAATGATTTATCCCAACGAATCAAACAAGCTTCTATATTAATTTCCTGCGCCACGATATCTTTTTACACCTTGGTTCCAAAGCGTAATTGCAATGGTAAAACAAATGATACCAACGACCGGTGTAGCAAATGCATAACTATTCCATTCCGTTTTTCTAAGAAAATATGCTGCTGGATATACCCCAACAAATGCAAACGGTAAAACAAACGTTAATATAAAGCGAATAACACGATTATAAATATCAACAGGATAACGTCCATAATTCCCTATGTTATACATAAGCGGCATAATAGAGCTTTTTGCATCCGACCAAAAGCCAAGACTGGCAAGCGTAACAAATATCCCGCCGTACACAAGTGCTCCTCCCGCTACCATAATTAGGAATAAGAAGAAATCATACCAGTAAAAAGATAATTGCAGCTCTACTGCTGCGTATCCCATCACAACGATTCCTGTAATAGCTCCAATTAAAGACTCAAGTTCCATTCTTTCTAATATTATTTGAAATAAACTGTGAATCGGTCTCGTTAATACACGGTCCATCTCTCCTTTAATAATATATCGATCATTAAAATCCCATATATTAAAGAAGGCAGAAAAAATGGCAAACGGGACTAAGAAAAAGCCATAAATAAAAATTACTTCTTCGCGGCTCCACCCTTTTAATGCTTGTGTATGTCCAAAAACGACAAGGATGAAAATTAAATTTACAGCTTGTAATAATAAATCTGATAGTAATCCAACGATAAAATCGCCACGGTACTCCAGTTTTGTTTTTATATATTGGCTTGCATATTGTAAAAATAGTTTTATATATAGCATCTAATCATCCCCCTTGTACAATTAGGCGTCTTCTCGCCGTTTTCCACATCAGCACAATTGGAATAATAAGTACTACTGCCCAAATCATCTGAAATAATAAAGCTTGATACAACTTACTTCCCTGTATACCTTCAGAGAAAATCATACTCGGAATATAACTAATTGCTTGAAACGGTAAAAACACCATCGCTTTTTGAGCCCATAAAGGATAAAAGCTAATCGGTAATAATAAACCTGAAAACAAATCAATCACGACACGTTTCGCATACATAATTCCACTATTATTAAATAAAAAGAATGTAAGCATTCCTGTCATTAAATTTATTTGTGTATTAATGATAAAACTGAATATTAACGATAGAAAGAAATATAACCACGTTTGAAAATTCGTTGTAATTTGTAATGAAAATAATAACGTAACGATAACCATACCCGGGATTGAAAAGAATGCAAAACGAAATATTCCTTCTCCAAGCCCTTGCATAACTTTCATACCTAAATAGTTATATGGACGAATTAATTCCACCGCTACACGACCCTCTTGAATTTCCATCGCAATTTCTCTATCGATATTATTAAAATAAAAAGCACGCGCCATCCATGCAATTGCAATATACGTAGTCATCTGTGAAATCGACAAACTTTCAATATTTTCTTTCCCGCTATAAATTGCTTGCCATAAAAAGTAATATGCACCAATATTAATTGTATAAATTAAGATTCCACTATAATAATTCGTACGATAAGCAAGCATCATTAAAAAGCGAATACGAATCATTTCAATATACTTACCCATGCATAATACCTTCTTCATAAATGTTACGAATAATTTCTTCTGTAGACACTTCATTAATTTTTAAATCTTTAATTTGAAAAGCTTGTACTACTTTTGAAATAAGCATAGAAATGATAACTTCTTCATTCGGTATTTTCGCAATCCATGTATGCTCTTCTTTCGCCTTTGACCAAACGACATGGTTATCTGGCATAACCATTGATAGTGCCTGATATGAAACAGGCGAAACGAATTGAAAATGTATTTCCTTCTCCGCTCCCCACTGAGAACGAAGATTATCTAGGGACCCATCATACATAATATTTCCTTCATCAAGCATAATGACACGCTCACATAACGCTTCAATATCAGTGATATCATGCGTTGTTAATAAAATTGTCGTCTTGTAACGTTCATTCATTTCTTTTAAAAATTCTCGTATTTTCAATTTCACAAGAACATCTAATCCAATAGTTGGCTCATCTAAAAATAATAATGGTGGATTATGAATTAACGCCGCTGCTAGTTCACAACGCATCCTTTGACCAAGAGATAGCTTTCGTACTGGCTTATCTAACAAAGGCCCGATATCTAACGTTTCAATGACGTGCTCCATATGCTCCTTATACTCCGCGTCTGATACACCGTACACTTTCTTTAATAAACGGAATGACTCTTGCACTGCAATATCCCACCAAAGCTGAGAGCGTTGACCAAACACAACACCAATTGTTCTTACAAATTCTTCTCTCTGCTTATGTGGATCCATTCCATTGACAAGAATTTGCCCAGACGTAGGCGTCAAAATCCCTGTCAGCATTTTAATTGTTGTTGATTTACCAGCTCCATTTTCGCCAATATAACCAACCATTTCACCTTGCTTTACAGTAAACGAAACATCATTTACTGCTGGTACTATTTTATAATTACGATTTAATAAATCGCGAAATGCACCCTTTAATCCCGGACGACTTGAATAGGCTGTAAATTCTTTACGTAATCCTTGTACCTCAATTACCGATTTCATAATCGGACCCCCTTCCTAAATGTCACAACGAATAGTTTACCCAACTGCCATCCCTATCACAAACAATACGTCTTTTCAAAAAACATGTTAGAATAATACATAGATTTTTGTAAGGAGATGAATTGTAGTGAAATTCACAAAATCAGAAGCATTACATAAAGAAGCATTAGAGCATATCGTTGGTGGTGTTAATAGCCCTTCTCGTTCTTTCAAAGGAGTTGGTGGCGGTTCTCCTGTTGCAATGGAGCGTGGAAAAGGTGCTTATTTTTGGGATGTAGATGGCAATAAATATATCGATTATTTAGCAGCATACGGCCCGATTATTACAGGTCATGCTCATCCACATGTAACAGAAGCTATTAAAACTGCTGCTGAAAATGGGGTACTATACGGAACTCCAACAGCTCTAGAAGTAAAATTTGCAAAAATGTTAAAAGAAGCAATGCCTGCTTTAGATAAAGTTCGTTTCGTAAACTCTGGTACAGAATCCGTTATGACAACAATCCGTGTAGCTCGTGCTTACACTGGCCGCACAAAAATTATGAAATTCGCTGGTTGCTACCACGGTCATTCAGATTTAGTACTTGTAGCAGCTGGTTCTGGTCCTTCTACTCTTGGAACTCCTGATTCCGCTGGAGTTCCACAAAGTATCGCACAAGAAGTTATTACCGTTCCATTTAATAATGTAGAAACATTAAAAGAAGCGTTAGACAAATGGGGACACGAGGTAGCAGCTATCCTGGTAGAACCAATCGTTGGAAACTTCGGTATTGTAGAACCTAAACCTGGATTCCTTGAAAAAGTAAATGAGCTTGTCCATGAAGCTGGTGCACTAGTAATTTACGATGAAGTTATTACTGCTTTCCGCTTTATGTACGGTGGTGCTCAAGACTTACTTGGCGTAACACCAGACTTAACAGCACTTGGTAAAGTTATCGGCGGCGGACTTCCAATCGGTGCTTACGGTGGTAAACAAGAAATCATGGAGCAAGTTGCACCGCTTGGACCTGCATATCAAGCTGGTACAATGGCAGGAAATCCAGCTTCTATGGCAGCTGGTATTGCGTGCTTAGAAGTACTTCGACAAGAAGGCGTATACGAGAAATTAGATGAGCTGGGGGCAATGCTTGAAAAAGGTATTTTAGAACAAGCTGCCGAGCATAACATCGACATTACAGTAAACCGTCTAAAAGGTGCATTAACTGTATACTTTACAACAAATACAATTGAAGATTATGATGCAGCTCAAAATACAGATGGTGAAATGTTCGGTAAGTTCTTCAAACTTATGCTCCAAGAAGGTATTAATTTAGCACCATCTAAATACGAAGCGTGGTTCTTAACGACAGAACATACAAAAGAAGATGTTGAATATACAATTGAGGCTGTTGGTAGAGCATTTGCTGCTTTAGCAAACTCCAAATAAGATAAATACAAAAAGGAAAAAAGTGAGCTCTCCTCTCTTTTTTCCTTTTTTCTATTTCATAAATCTCTCATTAATAGTATAATTATTCATAATTATCTGTTTTTACTTTTTCCATACCCTTTATTCGTTTCGTATGCAAGGTGATTTCCACCTTAAATAGTAAGATTTTTCAAAATAATATATCTCAGAGGGGGGATTGACGGATGCTCAATAAAACAAATACATGGACACCGTCTTTATTTCGAAACTATGAAAATGCAGAACATGATGCGTGTGGAATCGTTTCCGTTATGGAGAAACAAAAAATTCCTACAAAAGATAACATCGATCTTTGTATACAATCACTTGTCAAAATGAATCACCGAGCTGGCTTCATTAACGGCGAAGGAGACGGAATTGGTATTCATATCGATGTACCAAAAACACTTTGGAAAGAAAAACTAAAAAATAGCGGATATAATCCAGCGATCGTGGATCATCCCCACTTTGTCGTTGGACATTTTTTTCTAAACAAAAAAGAAAATGTTACCGATTTAAAAGATTATATGCGCACACAAGTACACAATGAAAACTTTACAATTATTTTCGAAAGTGATGATATGATAAATTCCGATGCACTCGGTCCTCTCGGCAAACAGGAAGAACCGTTATTTTGGCAAGTCGCTCTTATTGCAGAAGGCGAAAGTGTAAACCTTGATCAAACGTTATTTTCTTTAACAATAAAAATTGAAGAAAACGAAGCGATTCATGTTGCTTCATTAAGTCATGACCATGCTGTCTACAAAGTTCTTGGTGCCGGCGATACACTCGTTGCTTACTACAATGATCTACAACATCCACTTATCGCTTCAACTATGACACTTGGGCACAATCGTTATTCTACTAATACATTATCTAATTTTTTTCGCGTGCAACCATTTAGCATTCTCGGACATAATGGTGAAATCAACACGATTGCCAAATTGCGCGATCAAGCTGAAATGATTGATGTCCCGCTTACCGCTGGGGGCAGTGATTCTCAAGATTTAAATCGTACTTTAGAAACTCTTCTTGTCAAGTACAACTACAGCTTATTTGAAGCAATGGACGTATTATTCCCACCAATTATTAATGAGATAAAATTATACGAAACACATTTACAAGACTTATACACGTATATACGCGAAGCATGGGGCCATTTCGCACAAGGTCCTGCTGGAATTATTTCACGCTATAAAGACGAGGCTGTTTTTAGTGTTGATTCACTCGGTTTACGTCCAGTCTGGAAAGTAGAAACAAATCGTTCCTATATTTTTTCCTCTGAACCTGGTGTTATATCACCAACTGAATATGTAGCAGAGCCAAAACCGCTCGCTCCTGGAGAAAAAGTAGGTTTAAAGTGGAATAATCAAGATGAGCTAGTTCTCTATGAATACGATAAATACCAAGATGAAGTATATAACCGTTTAAAAAAGCGAATTGATTTTACAAATTATCATTTAAATTTATCTGTTCCAGAATCAAAAACAATCGAAGGATTATATGATTCAGTTCAAGTTGAAACAAAGCAATACGTTGCTTTCGGCTGGGATCGAGAACATATTCAACTCCTTGAGCAGATGGCAACAAAAGGCGTTGAACCAATTCGCTCACTCGGGCATGATTCACCACTCGCGGCACTCGACGCAGATAGACGAAACATTGCCGATTTCATTAAAGAAAGTGTAGCTGTTGTTACAAATCCAGCCATTGATCGCGATCGAGAAATCGAGCACTTCTCTACACGTACTGTACTCGGCGAACGTCCAAGTTTACTAGGTGACTCTAAGCAGCCGTTTGTAACTGAACTGCTTTCACCAATTATTTTAGAAGGAAGTTTAGCTCAATCTATTGCCAAAGATTTAGACACCATCACATATGAACAGCTTATACAGCAATTTATTACTCATAGCTCTGTCTCTACAATCTCTGCTACATTTAGCTCATCCGAAACTTTGCAAGATGCATTACATCGAATTAGTTCTGAAGCGATAGTAGCCGTTAAGAATGGTGTTTCTCTTCTATTATTAGATGATGCGAAAGCGCATCAAAATGAACATTTATGGATTGATCCACATTTAGTTATTTCTAAAGTACATCAAGCATTAACTAAAAGTAAATTACGCCGAAAATGTTCTCTCGTTATACGATCTGGTGCACTACGTTCCTTACACGATATTGTTACGTTATACGGATTAGGCGCAGATGTTATTAATCCGTACATATTGTTTGCAACTGTGAACGACGGAACGGTACCCCCAATTACTAACTTGTATAACGCATTAAATAAAGGATTAGAGAAAGTAATTTCAACGATTGGAATTCATGAGTTACGCGGTTATGGTCGTCTCTTCTCCTCTATTGGATTGCACGAAGATATCGCGGATATATTACAAATCACAAATTTCTTCGGTTCAACCCGCTTAGCATTTTCACTTACATCACTTGCTGAAGATGCAAAAGCAAGAGCGACTGATTATAGCAATCCAAAAGTTAGAATGCGGAAATCATTTCACACATTCCCGCGCATTTGGAAAGCAATTGGTGATGTTGCAAAAGGAAACTCTTACGATGATTATCGTGATAAATTAAGTGAATTAGAGGGAAATACCCCAATTGCAATTCGTCATCTTATTCAAGCAAAGCAAATGCGCCATGTAGTTCCAACTGAAGAAGTGTCTATCCGTATTCACAATCATGATTTACCATTCATCATTAGTTCGATGTCCTTTGGTTCTCAAAATGAAATTGCTTTCCGTGCTTATGCAGAAGCTGCAGATCGACTGAATATGATTAGTTTGAATGGTGAAGGTGGAGAGATTAAAGATATGATTGGCAAATACCCACATACACGAGGACAACAAATTGCCTCGGGTCGATTCGGAGTAAATGCCGAGCTACTAAATTCATCAAATTTAATTGAAATAAAAATCGGTCAAGGTGCAAAACCTGGCGAAGGTGGACATTTACCTGGCTCAAAAGTAACTGCAAAAATCGCTGAAGCACGTAACGCAACAATTGGTTCTGATCTAATCTCACCTTCTAATAACCATGATATTTATTCAATTGAAGACTTAGCACAAATGATTACTGAAATTAAAACGGCTAATCACCTTGCAAAAGTGGCCGTAAAAGTCCCTGTTGTCCCTAACATTGGGACAATTGCTGTCGGTATCGCTAAAGCTGGTGCTGATTTTATTAACATTAGCGGATTTGATGGTGGAACAGGAGCTGCACGTATTCACGCACTGCAACATGTAGGTCTTCCCGTAGAAATTGGAGTGAAAGCCGCTCACAATGCTCTCATAGAAGCAAACATGAGACATAAAGTGGAAATTTGGGCTGATGGTGGTATTCGTAGTGTGAATGATGCATTTAAAATAATGCTCCTCGGAGCAAATCGAATTGGGTTTGGTACACTATCGATGATTGCGATTGGCTGTACAACTTGTCGTGGTTGTCATTTAGATACATGTCATGTTGGAATCGCAACACAGATTGAATCAGAAGCTCAAGCAAAAGAGCACGGTCTTCGCCGCTTCGTTCCACGCCAATTTGAAAATGCAGTTTCAGGATTATTAAATTTATTCACTACATTCGGCGCAGAATTAAAACGTTTAACAGGTCAACTCGGTTATACAAATTTACAAGAAATCGTTGGACGCTCAGATTTACTAGAACAAACTCACGGTAAAGAGCTATTAGACTTACACAATTTATTACAAACTTTAGAAGGCTCACCCGTTACTATAACGGAATCTACAGAGCAGCAGCAATACAAAACAACTGACTCCTTCCACTCAAAAGAATTAGTCGGTGTCGGTGTAGAGCAAAGAGTGATGGGTGGCCTAGAATCATGTTATCGCGTCCGTAGTAAATTATATGAAAACAATCACCTTGAACCACTTACATTAAAGTATACAAACGGATCCGTCCCTGGAAATGGTTTGGGAGCTTACAATAGTGAAAATTTATTTATCCACGTAAATGGCGGTGCTCAAGATGGAATTGGAAAAACTTCATTTGGCGGCGGTATTTATATAACAAAAGCAAAAGGAAAAGATGGAACATACTATAACGGTTCTGTCGGAAAAGGATTTGGATACGGTGCTCAAAAAGGAGCATTATATGTACAGGGTAATGCTGATGCTCGCGCTGGTATCCGCCTCTCCGGAGCGGATATGATCATCGGAGGTAGACTTACAAAACCTCTCCGAGAAACGGAACACGGGAACATAGGATCATACTCTAATATAAAAGGATTCGCTTTTGAGTATATGACAAATGGCCGCGCTCTAGTTTTAGGTGATCCTGGCCCATGGATTTGCGCTGGTATGACTGGCGGTGTTGTTTATTTGCGCCATGATCCAAACTTAGGCTTAACAGAACAGGCTTTAAAAAGAAGACTTGCTAAAGGAGCAAATGTAACATTACAACCAATTAGTAAAAATGGAATGTTAGATGTTACAGAATTGTTATTAGACTATATTCGCGTATTGAATGAGCACGAACAATACGAAGAAGTCGCTTTATTAACACCTTTATTAGACAATATTCAGCTCCACTTTTTTGAAATCATTCCGAAAAAAGAACAGGCGGATCCATCTATTTCAACCGAATAATATAAGCACTCTTTATTTTCATAAAAAAATTGACGAAGCGAGCACCACATAGTAATCTATAATAACAATTTGAAACCTGCTGAAATTCAGCAGGTTTTTTCACTAAAAATAAGTGTCTAAAAGGACTGGTGCAGAGATTTGAATAATTCGAAGTGCACAAGTTAGCAAGAGACCCATTATAGTCTTCTACTACATGAATACTGTGCAAAGAAATTAGTCTTATTTCTTCACTAAACTTTTTTAACGCCACTAAAATAGCACTTGCTAACATATTGTAATGAATGTATAGTATCATGTTGTACATTCATTATGACAAGAGAAAGGATATTAATAAGGGTATGAAACTTGGTGCTCGCATTTTAAAAACGGGTATTGCCATTACATTAGCTTTATTTGCTTGTATGGTGCTCAAATTACCGAGTCCGGTATTTGCGGGGATTTCAGCAATTTTTGCTGTTCAACCGTCTGTATATCGCTCATATTTGACCGCACTTGAGCAAATCCAAGCAAACGTAATTGGTGCGGTATTCGCTATCGCATTCGCTTTTGCTTTTGGAAACAATCCTTTTATTATTGGATTAACTTGTATATTAGTTATTGCTCTAACACTACAATTACGTTTAGAAAACACAATATCAATCGCTTTAGTAACGGTCATCGCCATTATGGAGTATCAAGGAGCCGACTTCTTTGATTTCGCCCTACTTCGTTTTGCGACTATTATGACCGGAATTATTGCTGCTTCAATTGTAAACTTAGTATTTATGCCGCCAAAATATGAAACAAAACTATATCATCGCATCGTTGATAATACAGAAGAAATTGTAAAATGGATTCGTATGAACAGCAGGCAGGCTTCTGATTTTACAGCATTGAAAACAGATATTGATCGAATGAAAGAAAAAATGATTAAACTAAATCATTATTATTTGCTTTATAAAGAAGAACGAAGTTATACGAAAAAGATACAATTTGCAAAAATTCGTAAACTCGTTTTATTTAGACAAATGTTAGCGACAACGAGTCGCGCTTTAAGTACATTAAAATCATTACATCGTACTGAAAATGAACTACGATATATGCCTGAAGAATTTCAAGAATCGATTCAAAATGAACTCGATTCATTAACTCACTATCATGAACAAGTTTTATTAAAGTTTATCGGTAAAGCAAAAAAACAACAATCTGTTGAAATGCTCGATGAAGTTGAAACAGGTAAACAAGAGTTAATCGATATCTTTATGGAATATCAAAACAAAGACGATGAAGAATCGTACAAAATATGGTTACATCTCTTCCCTCTTATTTCTTCAATTATTAATTATAGTGAAGAGGTTGAGCATTTAGATTTACTTGTAGATAGCTTCTACACATACCATAAACCAGAAAAAGAACTACAAATTGATGAAAGAAAAGAAGATGAATAAAAAAACAGCTCCTTTATGCTAAAGGAGCTGTTTCTTTTATATGCTGAAGTTGATATAAATTATAATAAAATCCACGTTGTTTCATCAATTCCTCATGAGAACCCTGTTCTTTTATCTCACCTTCTTCAACATAAATAATGGTATCAACATGCGTAATCGTCGCTAATCGATGCGCAATAATAATTGTTGTTCGATCAGCAGCTAACATTTGAAGAGCTTCTTGAATATATCGTTCATTTTCTAAATCGAGCGCTGATGTTGCTTCATCGAGTATGAGCAAGGATGGATTCTTCAGAAAAACACGAGCAATTGCTACACGCTGCCTTTGTCCTCCAGATAATTTTACCCCTCGCTCTCCAACAACCGTCTCATAGCCATCTGGCAACGCTATAATGAAACTATGAATTTGCGCGGCCTTCGCGGCAGATATTACCTCTTCTTTTGTGGCATTCGGATTTCCGTAAAGAATATTGGCCTGAATCGTATCACTAAATAATAAATTATCCTGTAACACAATTCCAATATGACTACGTAAATTCCTCATATCATAATCTTTTACATTTACGCCATCTATATAAACAGCACCGTCTGAAACATCATAAAATCGCGGAATTAGACTAGCAAGAGACGACTTTCCTCCACCGCTTGCTCCAACAAGCGCAACCTTCTCACCTGGACGAATAGCTAATGAAAGATTAGATAATACATTTTTTTCATGCATATTATAGCGAAAAGAGACATCCTCAAATACAACTTCACCATTTAACTGTTTAGGTTGTACTGCATTAGGCACGTTCACAATATCATATTTTTCATCTAACAATTCAAAAACACGATCCATGGAGGCAAAAGACTGCGTTAATGTTGTAGACGAATTTACGAGACGTCGAAGTGGGCTATATAAACTATCCATATATCCAATAAAAGCTACCATAGTCCCGAGCGTTAATGATCCTTGAATTACTTCATATGCTGCAAATCCAATCACAAGTAAGGGCCCTAGATCCGTTAACGTATTCACAGCCGAAAATGTTCTTGCTGTCCAACTCGTATGAGTTAGTGCTTTCGTTAAAAATTGATTGTTCCTCTTTTCAAACTGCCCTTTTTCATATTCTTCTAACGCGAAGCTACGTGTGACTTGCATCCCTTGAATACGCTCATGTAAATAACCTTGCATTATTGCCAACGCTTGTGAGCGCTCCCTCGTCAATTTACGAAGCCGTCCGAAGAAATATTTCACTGCAACCGCATAAATTGGCAAAATTAACAATGCAACAAGCGTTAATTTTATATCCATAGAAAACATAACAATAATGGCAATAAAAATTGTAGCTGTATCAAGCCAAACATTCATAAGACCAGTAATAACAAAATCCTTCGTTTGTTCTACATCGTGTATCACACGCGAAATAATTTCACCCGTTTTTGTATTCGAATAATAACGTAAGCTTAATTTTTGCAAGTGCCCAAAAATATGCTTACGCAAATCATACAGAACTGTATTTGCAATACGCTGTGCAAAATATTGACGATAATATTCCACAGGCGGTCTTAGTACTGCAAAAATAAAAAAAGCAATTCCAATCGCTGTTATTAATTGTGATGTTTTCTCTTGAAGCGTCCCCACACCTTGAATCACATCATCGATAATATACTTTAATAACCACGGCATAATGAGCGGAATTCCAAACTTAACCAGCCCAATAATAATTGTAATTACAATTAACCATCGATATGGTTTTACGAATTGCAAATATCTTTTTATCCCTTGCACATAATCCCCCCTCTAATAGGACAAACCTGCCGGGAAATTCCCTGCAGGTTTGTTCTAATCTCTGTGCATTAAATATCTCTCATACCACATATCTACAAAATCTGGCGCAAACGGACCCTTTCTTTGATGAATCCACTGCGTTAAATGCTCTACATTTCTTTTTAAAATCGTATCAATTACAGGTGGATACTTCATAATTTGACTATGTTTTTCATACTCATCTTCATCTAAAAGGGTATATGTCATATCCGGATATACTTTAATATCCAAATCATAATCAATATACTTTAATGCTTCAGAATCATATGCGAATGGAGAACTTAAATTACAATAGTAATATACGCCCTCTTCTCTTAACATCCCAATAACATTAAACCAGTAATTTGAATGAAAGTAACAAATCGCAGGTTCACGAGTAATCCACGTCCGACCATCTGATTCGGTAACTACCGTACGATCATTAGCTCCGATTACAAGACTCTGTGTCCCTTTTAAAATTGTCGTCTCTTCCCACATTCTATGAATGGAGCCATTATGTTTATAACTATGTATTTGTACTTTTTCTCCTTCTTTGGGAAATCCCATATATGCTCCCTTCTTTCAATCGCAAATGTCTTTCTTACATTGTCCAAGTTAGTACCTGAACTGCATTCACTTTTTTTCTATTATAACTTTTTTGTCAAAATTTTAAAACTAAAGCGATAGAGCACTACTTTCTTCATGGAGATAAATTTCTTTATAGTGCAAGTAAAATGAAGTTTTATCTAGTGGAGACTTCTTTATTTTCACTGAAGATTACAATGAGGATATAGCGAAATGGAAAAGTCCTTCTTTAAAAATTAAGGAAGGACTTTTTACCTACAGTATTAAAATACGTCTCATCCTTAATTAGAAATTATTTTTTCCGTTTCAAAAGAGTGAATGACATCATTTGTTTGCTTTTCAAACTTTTTATGCAAGAGCTGCAATGCTAATTCTGTTTTGTGTATTTCTTGACGAATAAAATGCAACTCCTTTTTATTACAAACATCTCTTTCACTCATTTCAATTTGCTGATACTTTTCTAAGTGCGCTTGTAATTTTAACAGCTCATCCATCGTTTCCAACTGCTCTCCAACCAACTTATCAAAAGCGTTCATTACTAGCCCCCTTTTTAATACATTCACAAGTTACAACTTCTACTACATATTTTCTAACCTTTCGTTTCTTTCTCCTTTGACTACATTTGTTGACTTATTAGAAGTTATGTCGGTCATTATATGTACATTACAAAGATCATCCTTTTCCACACAAAGAAAACACTTCTCTTGAACCGAGAAGTGTTTTTCCTTCATTACTGATTTGAGCTAGAAGATTGTGATTTGTTTGCAGCTGACTGTGCATTTTGTTTTTTCACAGCTTGCACATCTGTTTCAGTTGCAAATTCTGTACCGTAACTAGCATTTGCACTTTGAGCACCAGAAGCTTGTGCTTTCTTTGCCTCTGATTGTGCGTTTTGCTTTTGCACTGCTTGTACATTCGTTTCAGTTGCAAATTCTGTACCGTAGCTAGCATTTGTACTTTGAATGCTAGCACCAGAAGTTGCCTTATTATATTGTTGTTTTTTGTTCATCTTTCTCACCTCCACAATCAATAATGTAACCAATCCATTCAAAAACTATCCGCAATTTCATTTTTTAATTTACGCATATATCTTTCATCACTCATTCAAACTACATATGATGGAGGTGGGAACGTGTACATCGGACGCGATATGACAGAACTAACTATGATTTCAAAAGATGAATGGAAAGAAGATGAGTTAGCTTATTTTCATCATTCATTTCAACAAATTATGCCTTACTTAAATGTAGAGGGCCAAACAATTTATAAAGAAATTGTGAAAGAAATTGAGTCACGGGGTGGATTACAAAAAGGTGAAACTAACTGAACTCATGGTACGAAAATATCTTACGATTAAAAAAACGTGTTTCCAAGCTTGGGAACACGTTTTTTATAAATTATTGAATAGTAATTTTTTCAACACACTCTTCATAAATTGTACGATGTGACTTTGAGAAAGGCAATCGTTCAAATGCTTCTTTCGATACAACTTTTAATATATCTGTTTCTACAATATTCCCTGTTACCTTTCCATAAAATACAAATATATCCCATGTGCGGTGCGTAAATGTATGTTGCACATTCAGCGCATGCTCATCAATTGAAACAGAAAGAGAAAAATTTTCCTTCATATAATCTGTAAGCTGTTGTTTTTGATTACGAATCCCTTCACCAAGTTCGATATTTGGGAATTCCCACATATTCGCAAGTAATCCTGTACTAGGCCGTTTATTAATTACATAACGGCCATCCTCCGTTTGAAGTACCCCTGCAACAAGTGGTACCATTTTAGGAGCTTTCGCCTTACTCTTGACCGGCAACTCTTTTTGTACACCTTCTGCATATCCTCGGCAATGCTCACGGACAGGACAAAGTAAGCACGATGGATTCTTCGGAATACAAATGAGTGCTCCTAATTCCATTAATCCTTGATTAAAATATGATGGATTTTCTTTTGAAATGATTTCACGTACAATTTCTTCAAAAACTTTTCGAGTCTTTGGCTTGGCAATATCATCCCACACTGATAAAATACGGGATAATACACGCATAACATTTCCATCAACTGCTGGTTCTGGTATACCGTATGCAATACTTAAAATAGCACCTTTTGTATATGGACCTACGCCTTTTAATTTTTCAATTTTTTTCACATCACTTGGTACTTTACCACCATATACTTCTTTTACCTCTTTTACTGCAGCATGTAAATTTCTTGCTCTAGAATAATATCCTAAACCTTCCCATGCTTTTAACACTTCTTCATCATCGGCATTTGCTAAAGCTTCAAGCGTCGGGAACTTTCCCATGAAATTTGCGTAATATGGTTTTACAGCTTCTACCCTTGTTTGCTGTAACATAATTTCTGAAACCCAAACACGATATGGATCTTTATTTTTTCGCCATGGTAAATCGCGTTGTTCTTTTTCAAACCAACCAATTAAATCATCTTGAAACTGCTCTATGTTAAATGTATCTAATATTTCAAGTGTCAAACTTGATCCCCCTCATTTTTTTGCATATACGTACTATTATAAAGATTTTAGGAAAAAATTTAAGTAAGATGATATAGGAAATAGAAGGCAAATGACTTGAGCTATCGAATAAAAAGAGTTACATTAATAAAAAACGGAGGTGTGTTTTCATGGACACAGCCACTCACCTTGTTATGGGCGTCACATTAGGTGGTTTAGCAACATTAGATCCAGCCATAGCTCAAAGTGATGTTGGACCACAAGCAGTTATGCTTGCAACGATTGCTGGTTCTAATATCCCTGATATTGATACCGTGCTAAAATTGCGTAACAACGCAAAATATATAAGAAATCATCGCGGGATTACCCATTCCATTCCTGCAGTTATTCTTTGGTCTTTCCTTATAAGTGGAATTTCTTTTATCTTCTTTACTGAAGCTCCTTACCTTCATCTACTACTTTGGTCATTTATTGCCGTCTTTCTTCACGTATTTGTTGATATTTTTAATGCTTATGGTACACAGGCACTAAGACCCTTTACGAAGAAATGGGTAGCGCTTGGCATAATCAATACATTCGATACTGTCATTTTCTTTATCCATATACTTGCTATCGCCTGTATGCTTGTTGGAGCACATAAAGGATATACCGCTTTAGCAGCATATATATTAATGCTCGTTTACTACATCGGCCGCATTATGATGCATCGTAATATCCAAAGTGTAGTACACAAACGGTTCAAAAATGTCGAGAGGGTGATTATTTCTCCTTCTTATCGATTTTATCATTATCATTTAGCAATCGTTACAACTGAGCACTATTATGTCGCTAGATGGCATCGAGGTAATATTATGGTATACGATAAATTCGATCGTGTACCGTTCCCAGACAACGCTATTATGCGAGCTGCTAAGCGAGATGAAAACATCTCTGCCTTTTTATCTTTCTCACCTGTATATCGCTGGGATATTTTTGATTACGACCACTATTATGAAGTTCGCTTCATTGATTTACGTTACCGTAGTAAAGATTACTATCCATTTGTTGCAATTGTCCAACTCGATCAAAATTTAAATATTATTAGCTCCTATACAGGCTGGATTTTCAGTGAAGAAAAACTTCGAAAAAAACTGGAATTGCTCCCACATTAAGAAAAGCGACCCTTGGTCGCTTTTCTTAATGTTTTAAGTGATCCTCTTGATTAATTAAATGGCTATACTTCGGATTACTTGTACGAAGTTCATGAAGACGTTCACCATGATTTTTAATCCATGTTCGTACTACTTGTTCAGTCATTTCTTCACCTTGATAACGACCAGATTTAGCGTAAGTTGCTTGAAAATCCTCCCATAACAACTCAACCCAAGCACGAGCTTGTGCATAAGAAAGCTTGTCATTTTTCTCTAATAATTCTTTCGTTAATGTTTCATAAATATCATTCATGTTATATTCTCCTTTTATTTATTTCTCCCCTAAATTTCTAAAGGATATTTTCTTCTATTTTGCACATTCTATAAGTGATACTTCTTAAAAGAGTATCAACTTATAATGAGGGGGCGTTCTTTATGGGTAGACAAGCCGAATTTTGGTCTGAATCAAAAAACAACAGCAAAATTGATGGTCAACCGAAAGCAAAATCTCGTTTTGCTTCCAAAAGACCTAACGGCACGATTAACACGCACCCACAGGAACGTATGCGTGCTGCAAATCAGCAAGAAGAGTAGTACAAAACTAAATTAACTTCCTACACGAGGTGATAAAGATGAGCTACCGTGATCATTTAGATAGTCGTTCTGAATTATTTAACCATACGTGGACACGTCCGAAACATGCAAAGGCGCAAGTTAACGGACAAACGCAACAAACCCAGTCTCTCATTATATTGGCAAATGAATGTAAAAAACGTCAATTTTAGAATCTCCTATCTCCTTTAACGCCTACCAAAGATGAAAACCAGAGAGATATTTACTCTCTGGTTTTTATTTTTCTTGTAATAAAGAAATTGGAATACCAATTTCTTCACTATCATTTTGCTTATGTCCCCAAGCAAATACTCCGTTGAAGTACGTAATTTTAAATAATACACCAGGTTCTTCTACTAATTCGTATGTCTCACCAGCATGGAATTTATTTATATCTGTCATGTATGCACGAGCCATAGCCATCTTTCTCATTAATACATCAAATTCATTTACAATTCCAAGTTGCTCCGCTTTTACTGATTGTTCCTTTAACATCCCAATCTCTTCTCGAAGCTCATGCGGTGTCATTTCACTGTAACGTTTTGGCATATTCATTCTATTCCCTCATCCCTCTTCACGTTTCATTCGTAGAAAGACCTCTATTTCATCAATAGAAAATCCCTTTCGGTACAACGCTTGTTTCATCTTATTTTCAAACGTCCATCCATCATATTTCTTGTATTTCTCATAATATTTATCTCCATGATAGTGTAACGCTTCTTGTTGCTGAGAATCATCTTTTTCATCTTTCAATTCTTCCAAACAAATTTGAATTACATCTCGAGGATAACCTTTACGAACAAGCATTTCTTCTAACTTTTGTTTCATTTGTAAAAAAGAATGCTTTTGATAGGATTTTTTCTTTTTCTCCACAAGAGTAAAAGCATTTTCAATTTGCTTTTCTTTTGGATACTCTTGTAAACTATGTGTAATAATAATTTCTTGAACACCTTTACTTAATAGTTCCCTTCTAATAACAGTTGGGCCCTTTTGATTCACATTACTTTGCGTTCGTACATACGAAATTGCGTACTCTTTATCATTAATATAGCGATCATGTAATAATTTAGAAACCACTTCAGAGATGATGGCTTGTCCCACTTCTTTTTTTCGTAAAAAATCTTCTACTTCTTGCTTCGTCCTCATTTGATAGGATAAATAGGAAATTGCTTGCAAGTATGCTTTTTGTACTTCTTCATTGTACAAAATATTTCCTAACGCTACTTCATCAATTTCTAACCCTTTTTGCAATCCATGTTTAATTAAGACTACTTGATTCACACTAAAACCGTATTCTTCACCTTGACCTTTATCAATATAAATATTAAATCGTTCTTTCGTTCGTTTTTGTACTTCTATTTTTGTAATGACAGCCATATTTTCACCTCTCTATTATTTTAACATAGTTACGGAACATTTTTATTTTTCATGAATATATATAATAAGGAGGAAATTCTTTTGAAAATCGCAATTTCTGGGGGCACTGGTTTTATCGGTAAACGACTAGCTAACTTTTTAAGCCAAAAAGGAAATACAGTTTATATTCTTACTCGGAAAAAGATAGCTGATCCTCAAAACTCCAATATTCAATACGTGCAATGGTCAGTTGATTTACACACATTCCCTCTCTCTTCTATTGATGTAGTTATTAATCTAGCTGGAGAATCTATTAATAATGGCAGATGGACGCAGAAACAAAAGGAAGCCATTTTAAACAGTCGTATTAAAACAACAAAAGGACTCATTAAACAATTACAAAAGCTACAAACGAAACCACATACATTTATTAATGCGAGCGCCATCGGATACTACGGGACATCTGAAACGAAGATTTTTACAGAACAGCAAGAAGATCCTGGGGATGACTTTTTAGCACAGACAGTGTATTTGTGGGAGAAAGAAGCCACTCAAGCTCGTCACCTTGGAATAAGAACCATTTATATACGGTTTGGTGTCGTGTTAGGTGCAAATGGCGGTGCTCTTCCAAAAATGTTACTCCCCTATCGATTATATGTCGGTGGTACAATCGGTTCCGGAAATCAATGGTTATCGTGGATTCACTTAGACGATGCGGTTCGTATGATTGATTTCGCTATACACAAAGAAGAAATAGAAGGAGCTCTTAATATTACAGCACCAACACCAATAAAAATGAAAGAATTCGGAGCGACACTCTCGAATATAACAGGGCGACCTCATTGGTTACCTGTCCCTTCATTTGTACTCCACGCTTTACTTGGGGAAATGAGCATGCTCGTATTAGAAGGCCAACATGTATTACCTAATAAAGCTATAGAACACGGTTATCAGTACTCGTTTCCAACATTAAACCATGCATTACAAAATATACTCTCGCATACAATGTAGTACTTCTAAAATACAGCTTTATGAATAGTTTATCTCCTAATTCCCTAACTTTCAAAATGGAGCATTACTACACGATAAACCTTTCAAGTTGTTTTGTCTCACCCTCATACACACTACAAGGCAACAGAAACGAGGTACCTATGAAAACATTGCTCAAGCAAGCCATTGTATATCCTATTACATCGCCAAAATTCCAAGGAGATGTACTGGTTACAGGAGAGCGAATCACTGAGGTCAAACCTTATATCGAGCCTACTCAAGATATGACTGTTATCGACGCGAGAGCTCTTTATCTTTTACCCGGATTTATCGATGTGCATACTCACCTTGGTCTCTACGATGAAGGTACTGGTTGGGCTGGTAATGACGCAAATGAGACATCTGAAGTTTCAACACCGCACATTCGATCTTTAGATGGTATTCATCCCTTTGATGTAGCATTTCAAGATGCTGTACAAAATGGGGTTACAACCGTTCATGTTATGCCTGGAAGTCAAAATATTATCGGCGGTACAACATGTGTAATTAAAACAGCCGGAACTTGCATAGATCATATGATTATCCAAGAGCCTGCTGGTTTAAAAATTGCCTTTGGAGAAAATCCTAAAAAGGTTCATAGCAATGGAACGAAAGAATCGATAACACGTATGGGGATTATGGGTTTACTTCGAGAATCCTTCTATGAAGCACAACATTACGGACATGAAGCTGATTTCCGAATGCTGCCTATCTTAAAAGCGCTGCGTCGTGAAATACCTGTACGTATTCACGCTCATCGCGCGGATGATATTAGTTCTGCTCTACGCTTTGCTAAAGAATTTAATCTTGACTTGCGTCTTGAACATTGCACAGAAGGACACTTCATTGTAAACGAACTCGCTAAACACAATGTAAAGGTTTCAGTTGGCCCCACTCTCACAAGACGTTCGAAAATCGAATTAAAAAACAAAACATGGGATACTTATCACATTTTATCGAAAAATGGTATAGAAGCTTCTATTACAACCGACCACCCTTATACACCAATTCAATACTTAAATGTTTGTGCAGCCATTGCTGTTCGAGAAGGATTAGATGAAAAAACAGCTCTAGAAGGTATTACTATTTTACCAGCTCGCAATTTACGTTTAGAGGATAGAATTGGAAGCATTGAGGTTGGAAAAGACGCTGATCTCGTGTTATGGACTCATCATCCTTTCCATTATTTAGCCAAGCCTGTACTCACCATGATTGACGGAAAAATAATTTACAAAAAAAATAAAAAAAACTAGTTTATTTTTTTGACTAGATAAAGTATTATACGATTATAAACTGAATGAAACCATAATCAATTTGTGTCGTGATCGTTCTTTTCAAATTGATGAATGGGGAAGGCAAATGGTGCGCCACCAGCGTTATAAACTGGTTCTAGTGGGTTCGATTCCCACCCCGAAATTTTTTAAAGATTGATATAAAAATTTCGAGGGTGGGGTGTTTTTTCGTCATGCTACCCTCGTGTGAGGAGGAGTTAGTATGCTAAAAAAACGCGACTTACACGACAGCCACGTTCTATACGATTTAATGGTGGATCCAGCTGTCTTCCCTTTTGTGCGTCAAAAGGCTTATTCTTATGAAGAATATTTATTTTTAACAAAACAAACAATTGAAGCTGAAGAGCGTGGAGAATTAATCTCACGCACAATTTTAGATGAATGGGGTAACCCTATCGGCACTATTACTTTATTTGATGTGCAAGAAAAAGCTGGCTTTCTTGGTACGTGGCTTGGTAAACCGTATCATGGTAAAGGATATAATAAATTAGCGAAAGATGCGTTTTTCAGTGAACTATTCTATGAATTAGATATTGAAACTATTTTTATGCGCATTCGCAAAATAAATATCCGTTCTATTAAAGCTGCAGAAAAACTGCAATATGTAAACCTAGCAAATGAGACAAGAAAATCTGTTTATGATGAAATTAATGCACATGAAGAAGTATATAATTTATATGAGATTCCAAAAGACCAATATACACTTGCTACAATGCGTGATACTACATTCCAAGATGCACACCATTTAAAAGAGGCATAATATAAAGTTTTTATAATAGTCTTTTTTCGCATATTCAAGCAAAATAATCCTATGAAAATTTCATTTACATGTACGATAATAAAGAACGCTACTAGCATTGGCATGTATATCACCTCGTATCATTGGAAACGATAGATAGTGACTTTATGACACGAGGTGAATTGTAATGGATAAAAAGAAACGTGAGAAAACAAAAAACACATTATCTAGTACACAAGAAGTTCTCTATCAACGAGAATTTCGAAAAGCAGATCGTGCAGCGGGTTATCGCTCAAAAGGGATATAAGCCCCCTTATCTATTAGGCGTTTACAAGAAATTAAGTATTACTATCCACAAACAGCTTGATACTTTTGAGAAAAAGGTTCTTTTTTATAAAGAACCTTTTTCTGTGGAAAACTTTATCCACAGAATTGATAGAATTGTGTATAAATTAAAGAATACTTTCTTACATTCCTATATTTAATCACATATAAACCATCACGTTTGTGGATATTTTTTCTGAAAATTGTGGATTATGTGGATATGGCTGTTAATATTTCGATTTCACCGTTTATTGAAAGCGCGTTCTTTTGTGGATAACATAAATCTTTACACTATTTTTCCCAAACAAAAAACCCTCTTTTATAGTAGAAAGAGGGTTTCATATTACGTAAAAGATTGGGCAAGAGCTGGCGATTCAATAGGTACATGATTAGACTCAGTATGATTCTCTTCCAAAATTGCGTCCACAATGTGACAAGCTGGTTCTGGACGATAAATACTCTTCATTGCTTCTTTCATTTGTAGAAGCTTCGTATCATCCTGTAATAAAGCCTCTGTCTTTGCAAAAACCTCGTTATCATCACGAATTACAACCGCGGCTCCTTTTTTCTCAAAATACATCGCATTTTCATTTTCTTGTCCTGGTACAGGCTTATATAAAATGACAGGTACTTGTAACGCTGCCGCTTCACTTAATGTAATGCCACCTGGCTTTGTAATCATACAAGAAGTAACACGAAATAACTCGTCAATGTTTTCTACATAACCAAATACTTTTAAAGCATCTGGATTCTGCTCTTGTAATCCTAATAAATCCTGTTTTAAAGCATCATTTTTCCCACAAACAACTGCTACTTGTAAATTAGGAACTGACATAAATGATTGACATAATTCTTTTACATTCCCTAGTACACCGTGTGCACCTGCTACGATAAGTAAAATCTTTTTCTCTTGAGATAACTGATATTTATTATATATAATTTCTGGGTTTATCTTTAACTCAAAATTACTGCGAATTGGAATTCCTGTTTCTACAATTTGTTCTGAAGGCACACCAATATCAACCATTACCTTTTTAACATGATCTGTTGCGACAAAATAACGATCTACTTCACGATGAATCCATATTTTGTGCAAGCAGAAATCTGTTAGCACATTGTAAACAGGAATTGAAAAACCTGTTTGTTTTTTCAATTCTGGTACAGCAATAATAGGAAATGTATTAATAACAATATCTGGTTTTTCCGCATGTAAGAGCGCTTTTAAACGTTTCCTTCCAAAGTTTGCATACCAAGAGGCAATTTTCTTATCATAAATTTTTTCTACCCCGTAATAAAATAAACGATATAATTCTTTTCCTATCGTATAACTTTTTAGATATAAATACTTTGTAATATCCGTTATAACTGGGTGTGATTCTCCAAATAAATCACATACGATTACATCTTCAATTCCTTTTTTACGAAATGTTTGTTCTAATGTTTTTGCTACTTGCACATGCCCATTACCGTAATGTGCAGTTAATATTAAAACCTTGGGGTTTTTTATCAAACAAATCCACTCCTAGCTTTTTGCTTCTCCATATTGCATATACGACAATAGGAAAAACCTTTTCCTTAAAAAATTACATACTTGGATTCCAACACTTTCATGTTAGCTATGTACCTGTCGTGGATATGCAAAGCATATAAGATTGACCCCTTAATCCTATCTGTGCTCATATCTTTACATTATACTTTCCTATAAGGGCTTTCGCAATAACTTACAAACGTTCTATATTCCATGATACTCTCTCTTTTACTTCTTAATTCTTGTTACTATTTAGATTTCCCTTTACAATTATGTAAATTTCTCCATTATCCCCTTACAAAAATATGGATATTTCATTTTCAGTATACTCTTTTTTTCGCATATACTCTAGGCTTTATTATGCAGAAAGCAAAAAGCCTAATCCAACATTTGGATTAGACCGCTTGTAAAATCTGTTTAGCATTTTCAACACTTTTTTCTGTAGGAGGCTCTACACTCGCAAGTGGATACTTATGTCCAAGTGCCTCCCATTTATATACACCAAGTTTATGATATGGTAAAACTTCAACTTTCTTTACATTGGATAAACTTTGAATAAAGCTGGATAATCTTTGTAGATCCTCTTCACTGTCTGTAACGCCAGGAACTAATACATGTCTTACCCAGATTGGTTTCTTTTTATCCGATAAATAACGAGCGAACTGTAAGATATGTTCGTTTGGTTTCCCTGTTAATTTACGATGTTTTTTTGAATCAATATGTTTTAAATCCAATAAAACTAAATCTGTATATCCCATTAAAATATCTAATTTTCTTTGGAACTCTGGTTCTTCAGAGTAACACCCTCCAGAAGAATCAATTGTTGTATGAATGCCGACTTCCTTGCACTTTTTAAATAATTCAATTAAAAATTCTAACTGTAGTAACGGTTCTCCACCACTAACTGTAATGCCACCACCAGAAGCTTCAATAAAAGGAAGGTAACATATCACATCCTGCATCACTTCTTCAACTGATATTTCTTTTCCTTTACCGATTTCCCATGTATCAGCATTATGACAGTATTGACAACGTAATAAGCACCCTTGTGTAAATATGACATAACGAATTCCTGGGCCATCAACAGTACCACAAGATTCTACAGAATGGATTCTACCTTTTACCATGTTACTTCCTCCTTTATTGAAACACCCTCCCTCTGCTATATAATTAGGAGCAGAGGGACGGATTTTTTTCACTTACATGCTTTCATGCATTGTACGGTTAATTACATCAATTTGTTGTTCACGAGTTAATTTAATAAAGTTAACAGCGTAACCAGATACACGAATTGTTAATTGTGGATATTTTTCTGGATGTTCCATTGCATCCATTAATGTTTCACGATTAAATACGTTAATATTTAAGTGATGTCCTTCTTTTACTGCATAGCCATCAAGCATAGATACTAAGTTGCGTACTTGTACATCATCTTCTTTACCGAGTGCTTTCGGAATAATAGAGAATGTATTAGAAATACCATCTTGCGCATCTTCATATGGTAGTTTTGCAACAGATAGTAGTGATGCTAATGCCCCTTTTGTATCGCGACCATGCATTGGGTTTGCGCCTGGTGCAAATGGTTCTCCAGTACGACGACCATCTGGAGTATTACCAGTTTTCTTACCGTATACAACGTTAGATGTAATTGTTAAGATTGACATTGTATGAACAGAATTACGATATGTTTTATGTTTACGAAGCTTGTTCATAAATGTTTTCACAAGATTTACGGCAATTTCATCTACACGATCATCATTGTTACCGTATTTAGGGAAGTCCCCTTCAATCTCAAAGTCAACTGCGATACCATTCTCATCACGAATTGGTTTTACTTTCGCATATTTAATTGCACTTAAAGAGTCAGCTACTACAGATAATCCAGCGATACCTGTTGCCATTGTGCGAAGAACGTTTGTATCATGAAGTGCCATCTCAATACGTTCATAGCTATATTTATCATGCATATAGTGGATTACATTTAATGTATTTAAATATAGACCTGCTAACCATTCCATTGTCATATCGAATTTATGCATAACTTCTTCATAATCTAATACTTCTGCAGTAATTGGTGCATATTCAGGAGCAACTTGTGCTTTTGATTTTTCATCTTTACCACCGTTAATCGCATATAGTAACGCTTTAGCTAAGTTTGCACGTGCTCCGAAGAACTGCATTTGTTTACCAATTCTCATTGCAGATACACAACAAGCAATACCGTAGTCATCACCATATTCAGGACGCATAATGTCATCATTTTCATATTGAATTGCTGATGTTTTAATAGACATTTTCGCACAGTAGTTTTTAAATTTCTGCGGTAATTGTTTAGACCAAAGAACTGTTAAGTTTGGTTCTGGTGCTGGTCCTAAATTATCTAATGTATGCAAGAAACGGAATGAGTTTTTTGTTACTAAAGGACGACCGTCTAATGTAATACCACCGATAGATTCAGTTACCCAAGTTGGATCCCCAGAGAATAGTTCATTATAATCAGGTGTTCTTGCAAATTTCACAAGACGTAATTTCATAATGAAATGGTCAACAATCTCTTGTGCTTCTTCTTCTGTTAAAGTACCATTTACTAAATCTCTTTCAATGTAAATATCTAAGAATGTAGAAGTACGTCCAAGGCTCATTGCTGCCCCATTCTGTTCTTTAATCGCTGCAAGATACGCAAAGTATAACCATTGGAACGCTTCTTGTGCAGTTGTGGCTGGTTTAGAAATGTCAAAACCATGAGAAGCGGCCATTTGTTTTAATTCTTGAAGTGCACGCATTTGCTCAGATAATTCTTCGCGTAAACGCATTGTATCTTCGCTCATTACACCACCAGTTAAATTAAAATCAGCTTTTTTCACTTCAATTAAATGATCTATACCATATAACGCTACGCGGCGATAGTCACCGATAATACGTCCACGTCCATATGCATCTGGAAGACCAGTAATAACACCTGATTTACGAGCCGCTTTCATTTCTGGTGTATATGCATCAAATACACCTTGATTATGCGTTTTACGCCAGTCTCTGAAAATACGACTAAGTTCTTTATCCATTTCATATCCATAAGCTTCACAAGCTTGTTCCGCCATACGAATACCACCATATGGTTGTAAAGAGCGTTTAAACGGTTTATCAGTTTGGAAACCAACTACTTTTTCAATATCTTTATTTAAATATCCTGGTTCATGCGATGTAATAGAAGAAACAATTTTTGTATCCATATCAAGAACGCCACCGTTGTCACGTTCCTTTGTTGTTAAATCCATCACTTGATCCCAAAGTTTACTTGTTGCGTCTGTTGCTCCCGCTAAGAAAGATTCATCTCCTTCGTAAACGTTTACATTATTTAAAATGAAATCGCGAACATCAATTTCAGCTTTCCACTTTTCACCTTTAAAGTTTTTCCATGCGTTTTTTACATTTTCTAATACTTGAGTCATCCTAATCTCCTCCATTTTTGATTAGTACAGGACTAAGATTTTTTATATAACAGCTTACACATTTAGAATACTACTTTTTTTTGAAAGTGAACGAAATAGTTGTGACATGTTTGTGAAACATTGAACAAACAACTGTGTACATAGTGTTAACTTAACTTAGATCTCTTTATTATTCACTCTTTCCTTAAATGTATTTTTTGAGTATCCTTATATATGAATTCTATTCTGTAATACAAAGAATGATATCCATTATAAACTGTAATACCCTTAACTCCAATTCTGTTATATTTTTTTTACGACAGAATTGAAAAGAAGTGTACCCATTCGGTACACTTCTTTTCATAATCAAGAGCAACTCGCCTTACTTAATTACAACGCCCCTTACATTTTTATAACTATTATAGGACGTCTCTATTTCTACCCCCATCATGAAACCCACCTCGTCTGTCTTTTAATGCAATTAATTGTTCTATTCCTTCTATATGATCACCAATTATACGTAATACGGCTGGAGGGTGCCCTATTGGTGAGAAATGTTGACTGGGACGAATACGATTCATCCTGTCTACATCAATACGACTCACACATGCAATTTCAAATTCAGAAAGAACAGCCTTAACTTGTGCTACACAAGGTGACAATAAAGAATCGTATCCAATTTCTTTCAAACACCTATGACTAAAGGCATGAGGAACAGCGACGAGGGAACCAACCCCTAAGTCTTTTCGGCCACAAGCAAGATTTAAAGCATATTTAAATGCAGTTACAAGGTGAAGTGGTGCTCGTAAATCCAAGTAATGATTTAAATCGTTTAATGCAACATCTTTACCATCCGCAATCGCTTTAGCAAAAGGATATAAATCACTAGCAGGGATAACAAAGTCACCATCTATAAATAATACGATATCCCCATTTGCAAAATACACACCAAGCGAACGCCCCACATCATTTCCAAGAGCTTCTTCATATACAATTGTCATTGCTCCTTTTTGCTTTGCAATACTTGCTGTTCTATCAGAAGAACCATTTACAACAACGATAATTTCCAAAGGTTCAATTTTGCGCAGTTCTTCTATAACACTTCCTATTGTCATCTCTTCATTTTGTACAGGAATGACAACAGATAGTTGCTTTCCTTTATACAAATTGGATGTACTGCCCCACCCTTGATAAAAATCCTCAAAATCTAAAGTATGATAAATACTATCTCTTTTCCTATTCCCATCACAATACCCTCCGCGCTTATCCAAGCCTGCTATCCACTCCGCTGTAGTTTCTATATGATCACCTATCATTCGCTTTTCAGAATGAGAAAGATTGGTCCCATACGCATCATGTTCAAGCGGACGAAATTTATTCGGAGTAATTACATCAATTGCAAAGTGACGACTAATTCTCCAATTATTCTTAATCAGCCGCATATGAGCTATATTGGGGTTTATAAGCCCGTCATATCCGATGCTTTGAACAACTTCTTTCGTAAGCGCATGAGGGACAGATAATAAAGAATCAATTTTTAATTCTTCTCGCTCTAGCATTGCATTTAAAATTTGCCGCCATACTGTAATAGAATGCGGTCTTTGTTTTTTTAAAAACAATGCATCAAAATTATTTAATACAGCGTCAGCTTGATTATACAAAATTGGATTAAGAAAGAGCTGTAAATGAGAAGAGTGAATTGCAAAATCGCCATCTATAAACAATAAAACATCACCCTTCGCTTGTTTCGCACCAACCGCACGCCCCACATCATTTCCAAGTAGATTAGTATATTCAACAACTTTACAACCTAAACTTTCAGCAACTTTTTCTGTACCATCCGTACAACCGTTAGCTACTACTATAATTTCTAACGGCTGTAGTGGTTTTACAGATTGAATAACATCCGCTATACTAGCTATTTCATTACAAACTGGAATAATGACCGACAATGACTTAATCATGCTGCGTATCCCGAAACCATTTAATAGTTTCTTTCAATCCTTGTTCCCATGTTACACTTGCTTGGAATTGAAACATTTCTCTTAATTTTGTTACGTCTGGCTTCCGATTTGGAATTTCTTCAAAACCATGTGGATATACCGCTTCAAACGGGACATGTACAATTTTAGAGGATGCCCCCGTTAACCTTTGAATAGCCTCTGCTACTTCTTGTATATTCTTTTCATTCTCAGATCCTATATTAATTATTTCTCCATTTACTTTTTCATCCATCGCACGAATTGTTGCTTCTACCGCATCACTTACATACGTAAAACAACGTGTTTGCTTCCCATCTCCATATACGAGCATATCGTCACCTTGCAAGGCAGCACGAATAAATCGCGGAATCACTCCAGCATATGGGCCATCCTTCGCCCTTGGACCGTAAATATTAAAGTAACGAACAATCGTTACAGGAAGACCTTGCAATGAATATCCTAAACATAGTGTTTCTTCTAATGTTTTACAAACAGCATAACTCCAGCGAATCTTTGAAGTTGCACCGTATAAGCGATCACCTTCTTCTGAAAAAGGCGGTTTTCCTTTTCCATACACTTCAGAAGTAGATGCAAATACTACCTTCTTCTTTCCTCTTAATGCTGCTTGTAAAATATTTCTCGTTCCATCAAAATTTGTTTCAATTAATTCTATACTTTTTTCCATCGTAGTCTTTACGCCTAAAATTGCTGCTAAATGAAATACCACATCATGTTGATCAACCAATTCAGCAATTGCGCTTTTATTTAAAACACTTATTGGAATAATTGAAATCACTTTCATTAATTCATTGTGGTATTTGTTTTTTCCTTTATAAAAATTATCAACAATGGTTACTTGATAACCTCTTTTAACAAGTTCTTCTGCTAAATGAGATCCGATAAATCCAGCCCCACCTGTAATTAAACATCTTTTACTCATACTTTCACCTTCTTTATAACACCGCGTGTATCTATTAATCGATTAACCTCTTCAAATAACTTCCAATCAATACTAGAATGATCCGTCAAAATTAAAACACAATCAGCTTGTTCTATTATTTGCTCTCCTAGTGAAATAGATTGATACAATGTATCCCCAATTTTTGCAGAAGAAATATACGGATCATGATACTGCACCTTATACCCTTCTTTTACTAATAACTGAATAATGGGGAGGGCTGGGGATTCTCTCAAATCATTTACATCTTTCTTATAAGCAATTCCTACAACGAAGACCGTCGCTGGGGATTGTGTCACCTGTTTTACTTTCCTTACAATATTTTGTGGCATCTCCTCATTAATAACGTGTGCCGCTTCAATTAATTGACTTGATAGTCCAATCCCCTTGATTTTCCACTGGAAATATAAAGGATCTACCGGAATACAGTGTCCTCCTATCCCCGGTCCTGGCCAATACGGAGCGAATCCGAAAGGTTTTGTAGATGCAGCTTCGAGCGCCTCACGAAAATCTATATTCAGCTTTTCACATAGTATATCTAACTCATTTACTAGCGAAATATTGACTAGCCGCTGAATATTTTCAAATAGCTTACACATCTCTGCTACTTTCGGGGAACTGACAGGAACAACCATATCAAATACAGTACTATACAAACTTTGTACTTTTCGTTTACATCGTTCCGTTTGTCCACTAATTACTTTTGGAATATTTTGCACTGTATATTGATTATTTGCTGGGTCAATCCGTTCAGGAGAATATCCAATATAATAATCTTCCCCTACTTTTTTACCCATTTGAGAAATAATAGGAATAATAACTTCTTCCAGCGTACCTGGATATGTGGAGCTTTCAAAAATGAAGGTTTGTCCTTTTTGAAGGTTTTGTTGTATATAATAAGCAGCTGAAATGAGGGCACTTAAATCTGGTTCTTTCTGCTCATTTATCGGTGTTGGCACAGTCACAATGACATACTCACTCTTTTGGAAGTCAGCCACACCTTTATCTGGTGTATTCACCACTAATTTTTTCTCTTTCAATAAGCTTTGTAATACTTTAGAAGAAACATCAGGAATATAACTTTCTCCTTGTACAATTAATTCTATTTTATAATCATCTTTATCTAATCCAATTACAGTATGTCCTCTTTCTGCAAAATGAACTGCTAAAGGAAGACCGACATACCCTAATCCAATAATTGTTACATTGCTACTAGTATTCATTTAAATTCTCTTCTTCCCTTCTCAATTGTTGTATTATCTCTCTATCCCTTTCTCCATCAGTAAAACCCCCACGCTCATCTGTATGTTGTAATAAATAATCTATTGCCTCGAGCTGATCTCCAAAGATACGATCAAATGCAGGAATACGTCCATTGACAAATCCGTGTTGCTCCGGACGTACTCGGTTCGTTTTTATTACATCAACAAAATCTACTGCTGTTATCGAAAAATCGGCTAAAATAGCTTTTATTTGAGCTAATGGTGGGATAATTAATGACTCATATCCAATCTTTTCTATTACCTTTTTATGCATAGCATGTGGCACAGCAGTGAGCGAATTATTCCACAACTCCGGACGCTTTGCTGCTAAATTCACAAAATATTTTCCCATACTAATTGGATCTGCCGGATGAAACATATCTAGTAATTTTTGCAAATCATTTAATGCAACATCATTACCAGCTTCAATGGCTTGTAAAAAAGGAACTAACTTTTTCGCGGCAATAGCAAAATCACCATCTACGAATAAACAAATATCAGCTGTAGCATGCATTGCCCCTATTGCTCGTGCAACATTATGACCAAGCGCTTTTGGAAATTCGAGAACGATAACATTCTCTAATTTCGCTTGTTTAATTGTTTCTAAATCAGCTCCATTCGCAACAACAATAATTTCATCTACACCTGCTTTTTTCACTTCTTTTATAACGGGTCTTATAGTCGTTCTTTCTTCTGATACTGGTATAATCGCGCTATATTTCGCCTTCTTATTTTGTAACAAAATCGGTTTATACTCTCTTATAAAAGCTCTATCCCTTTCTCCTTCAGAAAAACCTCCACGTGCACCATATGTTTTTATTACATACTGTAGTGCACGTAAATGATCACCCATAATACGGCTTGTTGCTTTCGGATACGGCGAGCCAGGTGATGTTCCAATATGAACAGGACGCACTTTATTTGTATGAATTACATCGACTGAAGCTGCCCCTACAATATCTACTCCTCTAGACATCGCCATCGACTGAAAAAGCGCTGGGTCAGCTAAATTCCACCATCCAATTTTTTCTATGACTTCTCGATTCATTGCATGTGGTATTGCAATTAAAGAACCGACAACGAGCTCTTTTTTATCCAAAAAACGATTTAACATATATTTTCCAACTGTCGTATAATGTGGTCTCATCTTTAAATAAACAGACCATGTTAAATTATTCACAACAATTTGATGCCCTTGTTGAATCCCGTTCACGAAACATTGTAAATCTTGACTATTAATGACAATATCACCATCTAAAAACAGTACAATTTCGCCTTTTGCTTCTCTAGCACCAACTGCCCGTCCTACATCATTGCCAAGAGAATCTTTATAATAAATAACATGACAATTATGATGTAATGCAATCTCTTTCGTTCCATCTGTCGATCCATTATCTACTACAATAATTTCATATGGCTTTAATTCCTTTACTTCCGCTAAAATCTTATCTAACGTTTCCGCTTCGTTATGAGTAGGGATAACAACTGATATCTTCATACTTTATCCCTCCTTTAGCCTTCTAAGCGAACATATGCAATAATAGGAGTTCGTACAATAACATCCTCAGGTGGACCATACGATGGAGATGTTCGAACACTTACTGCTGCATCTGTTACAGACAAAAGAACTCCTGCAACAACTTCTACGGCCGTAACAACTTGTACAAGCTCACCAACATGCTCACGTAATTCATTAGTAAATGACATATATAATTCTCCTTTCTCACACTTCTCGAATGGATATAATACTTGCAAATGGTAATAACACTTGTGTTCCTATCGCTTCTTGTAACGTTAAGAAATCGTCCCCCACCTCAACAATAACACCTGTTAATTGTCCAACTGTAACGACAATCTCTACTTCTTTTCCTAAAAGTTGTTCTGCTATTTCTTTAAATGGTGATGTATTACATTCTTTTAAAATGGCACAAATAATAGATTGAAATTTACTGGATTCTATAAATTCTTCCGTTGCTTGCTTAGAATTTCTTCTAATAAATTTCGCGAAGTTTTGTGAAAATAAAATTCGTTCCACAGCAGGTAACAACTTGTTATCTAAAAAATAGTCTAACTGCCTATTAAAAACTCTCGTTAACTTATTCCAATATTTTTTAAACGAACACATACGCTCCTTCTCCTCCTACATATATTAAATTATCTGGATTTTACATCCATACATCTTAATGTATACAATTCCTACTTTTTTTGTGCTAGGTAAGACATACATTTTCTAGAAACAAATCTTAGTTTTTGAAACATGTAAATAATAAAAAGCAGATAGTTTCCTATCTGCTTTTTTATCTAATTTTTAATCGTAATAATTGCAGCTACGGCATAATATACGGTTTTCGGCAATTCAGCCTGTTCTGATATAGAAACCGTAACAAGTGAACCCCTCGAAAAAAAAACTATCCAAAAGGATAGTCTTTTTACACTTCAATATGCTGTAACATTGTATAAATATCGTTGTTAATTGAACCGAATGATTTAATGTTATTTTGAATGTTAGATAATAAAATAACATATGTCTTTCCACTTTTACTAAATCCATTTAAACAATTCCAACCTGGCATTACACCATGATTAGAATAACTTCCTGGATCTACATACCAACCGAATCCATAATCTTTTTTAACAGCTGTAAACATTTGATTATAACTCTCTTTTGAAATTAATTTTCCAGAGAATAACGCCTCGTTAAATAAGTATAAATCATGTGCACTTGTATATATATCACCGCAACCATACAGTTGTGACATACTTGGAATATTAGGGGTTGTCATATTATTCTTAACTATTTTATAACCAGTAGATGGAAATCTTGTTTGCTCTAATGCTCTTCCAAAACCTGAATGCTTCATGCCAATTGGAGCAAAGATGTTTTGCTTAATATACTCTTCTAACGGTTGTCCACTCACCTTTTCAACGATATAAGCCAATATAGAATAATTGGAGTCTGAATACTTCCATTTTTCTCCTGGAATCGCGATACGTTTTTGTGCTCCGATTCGCTTTATTAACTCCTCATGAGAAATATCTTCTGTTCCTTGCTCATATTCAGGAATTCCTGATGTATGTGTTAATAAATGTTTTAGATGAATTCCATCACCTTGAGGAAAATCCGGAATATATTTTGCTATTGTATCCTCTGTTTGAAGTTTATTTTGATCTTTCAACTGCATAATCGCCGTTGCTACAAATGCTTTTGAAATGGAACCGATATAAAAAGTCGTTTCTGAATTATTAGGTATTTGTTTTTCCTTATTTGCCATTCCGTATCCTTTATTCAAAAGTACTTTTCCATTCTTCACAATGACAGCTGTTCCACTAAAACCTTTTCCCAGTAAATATTGATCTAATTGAGCGTTTTCATTGATTTCTTGAGGTGGCCCTTGGACTTCAGCAGGCTGGTCTTTCGCTTGAGCTTGTTCCTCTTGCTCTCTTTTCTTCTGTTCTTCCTGCTTTTTCTGTTCTTCCTGCTTTTTCTGTTCTTCCTGCTTTTTCAATTCTTTTTTCTTCTGTTCTTCCTGCTTCTTTATTTCCGCTGCTGCTTTTAAAGTATTTTCTTTTTTATTATGCGCAACAATTTTTGTATACACGATATATACAAGCGAAAACAATAGAACGAGAATAATTGTTCTTTTTATGTATACAGATGGTCTACGAGCTTTCTTATTGCCCCTACCTTTTTCTTGATCCATGGTTGCCATTTTCCCCTTATTTACAAAAATAATTTAATTTGTCCATACAATATTTGCGTCACTGCAACTCCCTTATTTACGGAAGTTCCATTCTATACCATCCTTACTTTATCACGCACCGAACGTATTACCAACCAATATGTATAAAAAAGAAAAAGAAAATTTATAAAAGTAAGATTCACATTAAAATTTCTACATAAAAAAGAGGATACCCTCTAAAAGACTAGTGTTATCAGTCTTTCTGGATATCCTCTTATCTAATTATTTATACGTGTTTTTTCATATCTTCGGCAACAGATTCAACATTTGTACCTACGATAACTTGTACACTTGTGTTACTTAATTTCATAACACCTTTTGCTCCAGCACGTTTTAATGCTGGCTCATTTACTAAACCTGCATCTTTTACTTGTAAGCGTAGACGAGTTGCACAGTTATCAATAACTGTTAAATTTTCTTTTCCGCCTAATGCTAATACATAAGTTGCACCAATTGAACCCGCAACTGGTGCGTCCCCATCTTCTACTAACTCATCGTCATCTTCACGACCTGGAGTTTTCAAATTAAATTTCTTAATTAAGAAGTAGAACACGACGAAGTAAATTGCTGCATAAATTAAACCGATTCCTGCTAACAATACTGGTTTTGTTGCAATACCAAAGTTTAAGAAGTAATCAATTGCACCGGCACTAAATGTGAAACCATCGTGAATGCCAAGTGATGTTGTTACGAATAAAGAAATACCTGTTAATACTGCATGAATACCATATAATACTGGTGATAAGAACATGAATGAGAATTCAATAGGTTCTGTAATACCAGTTAAGAATGAAGTTAATGCTAGTCCTCCCAACATTCCTGTAACCATTTTACGCTTTTCTGGTTTAGCAGCTGCAATCATTGCGAAACATGCTGCTGGTAAACCAAACATCATAACTGGGAAGAAACCAGTCATAAACATACCTGCTGTTTTATCCCCTGCAAGGAAGCGAGCGATATCACCGTTTACAACATTACCTGCTGCATTTGTAAAGTCACCAAATACGAACCAGAAGTATGTGTTCATTACGTGGTGTAAACCAATTGGAATTAATAGACGGTTTAACAAACCGAATAGACCTGAACCTACAGCACCTAAATTAACAATTCCATGAGCTAATGCATCAATGCCATTTTGAATTGTTGGCCAAATTTGTGCAAATAGAATTCCTAATATTAGCATCACAACAGATGTAACGATTGGAACAAAACGTTTTCCGGCAAAGAATCCTAACCATTCTGGAAGTTTAATTTTATGGAATTTATTATAAAGTAAACCCGCTATAACACCGACAATAATACCACCTAAAACTTTCATATCTACTTTGGTCGATAATTCGGCGGCCTTAGACACTTGTGTCATTGTATCTGCAAGCTTAGATGGATCTACGTTTGCACTATTACCTATTAAATCTTGAACTTTTCCTAATTTATCTTGTAATTCTACAGTAGAATATCCTTTACTAAGTGCATCAATACTATTTTTCATAACAAGATAACCAATTGCACCTGCAAGACCTGCGGCACCACTACCATCAACAGAAAGACCGATTGCGATACCAATTGCGAAAATAAGTGCTAAATTATCAAAAACAGCTGCACCGGCCTGTGCCATAACAGGAATATCAAATACGTCTGGTTGTCCTAAACGAAGCAATAATCCAGCTGCTGGTAGCACTGCGATTGGAAGCATTAACGCTTTACCAATACGTTGTAGAAACTGCAACATTTTAATTCCCCCCTATCAAATTTATGAAATCGTTATCATTATAAGTACGCTTTAGAAAACGCTTTCTATTACATAACCATAATAACATATAGTTGTATAGATGTGTAGTTTTTATTTTCGAACTTTTTATGGATAAGTTTTCTATTTCCAAACTGTTATATAAAAGGAAAATTATCCTTTTTTATTACACGATATACAGCCCAAAAACTTACTATAGCACACATAACTTTCATTTTATCATTCCACTTTTTCATGTTATTATTTATTTCCGAGCATATCGGGAACAGTAAACATAGTCAATTAGAAATAGGAGCGTTGGTACTATGCAGTGCATTGAAACAAACAACTTACAACGGTTGTTGGAACAAGTAAAACCATATACAAAAAAAGGAAAGCTTGCTACTTATATCCCCGAACTAGGAAATGCAAATCCAGATGATCTAGGAATTGCTATTTTCCATAAAGAAACCGAATATATTCATGCTGGTAACTCGCAAACACTATTTACTCTTCAAAGTATTTCCAAAGTAATTACACTTGCACTTGCCCTTTTAGATCGTGGTGAAGGATATGTATTCTCTAAAGTTGGAATGGAGCCAACAGGGGATCCATTCAACTCTATTATTAAGCTGGAAACAACAAGTCCTTCCAAACCTCTTAATCCGATGATTAATGCAGGTGCATTAGCTATTACAAGCATGTTAACAGGCGATAATAATGATGAAAAAATGGAACGTATCCTTCAATTTGTTCGTGATATAACAG
This sequence comes from Bacillus clarus, assembly GCF_000746925.1. Lineage (GTDB taxonomy): Bacteria > Bacillota > Bacilli > Bacillales > Bacillaceae_G > Bacillus_A > Bacillus_A clarus. The sequence goes on along the minus strand of NZ_JMQC01000008.1, from coordinate 2,809,318 downwards.
ACAATCCTACTATTAATTATTCTTCTAAGGTTGCTGTCTCTGAACTAGAAACAGCTTACTTAAATCGTTCACTTTGTTACTATATGAAGCAAAATGGCATTATCGATAGCAATATTGAAGAACTAATGGATTTATATACCCGTCAATGTGCAATTGAAGTAAACTGTATTGATTTAGCTCGCATTGGTTTAATTTTTGCAATGGATGGATATGATCCATATAAGAAAAAACAAATTATCCCTAAACATATCACAAAGATTTGTAAAACATTTATGGTTACATGCGGTATGTATAACGAGTCTGGTGAATTCGCAATCCGTGTTGGAATCCCCGCTAAAAGTGGTGTAGCTGGTGGCATTTTCGGTTGCGTAAAAGGAGAAATGGGAATTGGTATCTTCGGACCAGCTTTAGATGCAAACGGAAACAGTATTGCTGGTTTTAAAATTCTTGAACTTCTTTCCGCTCAAGAAGGATGGAGTATTTTTTAAATAAAAAGTTGTCCTGCTCTATTTTGACAGGATAACTTTTTTTATTATGCATATTTGCTCCCCCCTCCTGAATAATATAGTACAACCTAGCGCTATATGGTGGAGGTGTTAAAAATGAAGCTTATATTCCAAATGACAAAACAGCCAGTCCTTGAAAAAACAATCCTTCTTTTTATACTAAGCATTGTAGAAAGCTTAAAGCTAAAAGTTGTTTCACTAGACGAAGCCCATCGATACATATTTAATTTAGAGGTTCTAGAATTATTAATGGATCGGAATATCGATGATCAAGTACTAGAGCTCATTCATTTTGGAATGGGACTCGAAGACATTCACCATGTGCTTCCTGAAGAACTTGAGCAAAGTATTGAAGAACTTAAATGGCGATGTATTCAAGTTTTAAGTGAGTACAGTATGGATGAAGAATCAGATCAACTAATTGAAGATATACGCTAAAAAAGCACCTATGTAGGTGCTTTAATGTTTTTTTAAACTATTTTTATACGTTTCAATGTTAACAGGTAATTCTTCCTCTTCTAACGTATGCTCATTTACATCTTTATGAATATGAGCACCTTTAGGTGGTTGATGATCATGACCTTTTTTCTTATGATCAAATGCTTTCCCGCGTCCCATACGGATCCCCCTTTCTTTAAAAGAAATCAATATTAGTATGAAGAAAAGCACGTCGATATATGCAATCCTTTGTTGTATTTCCAAGGAAATACTCGAATGCTATTTTTTCATAATCCATCACATCAATTGATCAATCCCAATAAGAATTAATAATACACCTGCAATAATTGTTGCCCATTTCCCTAAATACTCTGCTAAAAATCTTTTTCCAACATATGAAAAGCCACTAATACAGATGAAACTAACTACACCAGAAATAATTGCTGTCCACCAAAGATTTAAATTCGTTACTCCTGCATCAAACCCACCGGCTATATTATTAATCGACAATGCAACACCTAATACAAGTGCTTCAGAAAAACTAATTGTTTTAGAACCATCAAAATCAGCCTTTTCTGGATTACGTAAGATTCCCATAAACACGCTATCATCTTTCCCTTGTTCCTCCTCTTGTTTATTAAGAAATGGCTGACATAAAATGAATACTCCAATTACACTAAGTACAATTGCTCCAATAAGGTTCGCCGTAAACTCTGAAATAAACAAAGAAATCCAATTCCCCAAAAAACCTGCTAATAAAGTAAATAGAAATCCGAAAAAAGCAATGATGAAATTATTAAACCAAGAAATTTGAATTTTGCGGATACCATAAGCAATTCCCACACCTGCATTATCTAAATTAGAAGCCATTCCTATCAAAAAAATTGAAAATAAACCTGCCGTACTCATAAACGGTCACCCCTTTTTCTCACTTTTCCATGTATATTATGAAAACGTTGAGCAACTGTGCCTGTCCGTTTCATATACTTGTAATAAATACTCAACACTTTTTCAACAATTAAAAATGAGAGGGAGTGCCTAAACTATGTCCACCGAAAACCAAAATGATCGGCTTGGTTCATTAATAAAAAAGCTATTAAAAGAACGTGCTTTATCTATGCGTCAACTAGGTACGCTTACAAATATGGACCCCGCAACAATTTCACGCATTATAAATGGCAAGCAACAAGCAAAGCAAAAACATATACAAAAATTCGCAGAATGTCTGCAAGTTCCACCACAATTGTTATATGACGAGATGTATCCTGATTCTCCACACATAAATAAAGAAAAAACTGATATGTATACATCGCTTGATACCATTCAGCAAACTTTACAATCCTCTAACTTATTTGACTTCGATTACACAACAACTCGCGTTAAACAAGAACTCGAAAATTATGAACGATATGCTCAAACAGCAGAGGGTGAAAAACGTATTCATGAAAGCTTTGCAAGCAAATTAGAGCAAATCGACAGCACAGGACCTTTTATTGAACAATTAACAAATATGTATCAACAATTTTGCAAAGAAGCGACTCCGCTAGAAGAACGTGCTATTATTGGAAGCGCCTTATTGTATTTCATTCTATCAACTGATATTATCCCGGATTATATATTCCCAATTGGTTATTTAGACGACGCCATTGCCGTTGAATTAGCAAAAGAAAAACTAGTGGAAATAAGAAGAAAAACATAGAGAGTACAAAGGCGAGTATGGAACTATTTCAGAGCTTGTATTTACTTTATTTTCGAAATAGTTCCATACAAAAAAATCGTACAAGTATTCCTACTTGCACGATTCCACGACAGGTATTTTTATATTACAAACTATATCTTTTTTTTATTATTCACATCTTAAATTATTCTTATTTTTTCGTATGACACCATTCATATATGAAAGCAGTAATTACTTTCGTAAATTCAATTAACTGTTTCACTTCAACTTTCTCGTTCACAGAGTGCGCTTCTTCTAACGTACCTGGGCCATAAATGACAGCGGGAATATTAAACTCACTAAACCATCCGCCATCGGTTACTGTTGCGGACATATCTAAAGTTGCGCTTTTATGTAGTATAGATTCATGTACAGATCCGAGCTTTCGTATAGCTGGATGGTTACTATCCACTTCTAAAGAAGGAAATATTTCACCTCGGTCAACAATCATCGATTCTCCGCCCCACTCAAATTGTGGTGGATTTTCATGTAGCCACGGATCTGCTTCTGCAACTTTTCCAATATACTCTTCAATTTCTTTCGCTATTTGTTCATGCGTTTCATTCGGATAAAAATGCACTGTAATCCATAAGCGGCACTCATCTGCAATAAATGCTGCATGACGACCACCTTCAATAACAGCGGGGTTAATTGTTGTTACTCCTGGTGGATACCCTTCATAAGTTTTCATTACCGCCCAATGACGTTCTAGTTCCTGTAAACTTTGGACAATTTTCATCATCTTCTCTATTGCGCTTGCCCCAAACAGACGACCACCAGCATGAATCATTTGTCTGCGTGTTGCATCATGAAATGTTTGGGGGCTCTTCACAGTAATCCAGCCTGTAATTACCCCTCCCTGTCCTTGCATATGTAAATTACTTGTATCCACTACTACAGCAAAATCCGCATCATAGCCACGTTTACAGCATTGAAGTGTTCCTGCTTCTCCTACTTCCTCTCCAATTACCGATTGAAAAATTAAATCCCCAAGTAATTCAATCCCTGCTTCTTCTAAAAGCTGAATAGCAAATAAAGCTCCTGCTAATCCTGCTTTCATATCAGCTGCACCCCGTCCAACTAGCCAGCCGTCTTTTAGAAACGGATCAAACGGACTCGTTTCCCACGGCTCGTCTGTTGATACTTCTGCAACATCTATATGTCCATTAATAATGAGACTTTTATGCGACTCACTTGCTATCCCCTTTTTTATTCCGACGACATTCGGATCATTCGGGTATACATCCCATTTATCAATACTGAAATCGCGTTCTTCCAAGAACTCTGCAACAAACTGCTGTGCCTCATTTGTATTTCTTGCTGGTGGTGCTGGTGTTTCAAAGCGAATTAAAGTTTTTGTAAGTTCTAGTAGTTCATCTTTTCGTAAATCAATCTATTCTAACAGCTGTGAAACTTCTTGATTCATTGCTAATTCCCCTTTGCATACGTAGTATGTTTTCAGCTTTATTGTCACAAAAAAAGAGACTGTTTACAATTTTACAGTCTCTAAATTCCTTATTATTATAAAATCACTTTTAATTATAAACTTTCTAATTCTGTTGCATTCGTCTTTTCAATATGTTCTATTTTACTTCTCTTATTTCTTGTAGCACGGTAAAACAGTAAGCAAACAATCGTAAATGGAATACCACAATATAATGCCATTCTTTGTTCTGGAATAAAAGCCATACCAACGATTACCATTAAATTTAACATTAAAGCAAGAAGTGGAACAAATGGGTACAATGGTGTTTTAAATTTCAAGTCCTTAATATCTCCACCTTGCTTTACATATGTTCTTCTAGCCAATAGGTTAGATAAAGCGATAGACGCCCACACTAATATTGCGCCGAATCCAGCAATAGAAAGGAGCCATAAATAAACTGTATCCTCGGCATAAATACCTGATAGTAATGAGAGACAACCTACAATCGTACTTACAATCAACGCATAAATAGGAACACCGTTTTTAGATAACTTACCAAAAATCGGACTAATCATTCCTTGATTAGACATCGACCATAGCATACGAGACGTTGCATATAATCCTGAATTCGCAACTGATAATACGGCCGTAATAATAACGAAATTTATAATATCCGCCGCATAAGGGATACCAATTTTATCAAATACAACTACGAATGGACTTTCTATTACTCCAGCTTGCTGCCAAGGAAATAATCCCGCAAGAATAAAAATAGAAAGTACAAAGAAAACAAGTATACGCCAAACTGTATTATTAATTGCTTTTGGTATTGTTTTCTCTGGGTTTTCACTCTCTCCAGCCGCAATACCAACTAGTTCTGTTCCTTGGAAAGAAAAATTGACCGCAATCATCGTAATTAAAATAGCTGATAATCCATTTGGAAACAATCCGCCATAATCAGTAAAACTAGAAAACATTGGTGCCGGTTCATTTCCTTTCATGTCTAGGAAACCAAACATGGCTGCACCGCCTAAAATAATAAATGCAATAATGGTAATTACTTTAATACTTGCAAACCAAAACTCAACCTCCGCAAAACTTCTCGAAGATAATGCATTAATAGCAAATAGCAACACCGCAAACAATACGCACCAGATCCATGATGGCACATCAGGAAACCAACGTTTCATTAAAATACTAACTGCGATGAGTTCAATACCTATCGTAGCGGACCAGTTTAACCACGACATCCATCCTACTACATAACCTACTGCCGGGGAAATATGCTTTGTAGCATACGTTTGATAAGACCCTGCATCAGGCATGGCAACCGCTAACTCTCCTAGACAGAGCATCGTTAAATACATAACAAACCCACCGACAAGATACGCTACAATTGCTCCTCCAGGCCCAGCTTCATGAATTGTATAACCAGATCCTAAGAAAAGCCCAGTACCAATAACCCCTCCAAGTGCAATCATAAATATATGCCGGCTTTTCAATTCTCTTTTTAATCCCTGGTTTTGATCCATCATATAAATCCCCCTTTTCACTCTGCAAACCCCTTGAATGTAAACGCTTTAAAATAAAACTAAAAAAAGAAGGTAAAAATGATAATAGCTCACATTTTTATTAAAAATCCTTATAATGAAAATAATTATTTAAAAGAGCAAAAAATCCAAACACATTATATTAATCGCTACCTGTTATTAACAGGTCATCCCTTACAGTTATTAATAACTTTTTATCAGCGATGGCTTGTCCTTCTTCCACTTCTAGCGATTCGATATAACCGCTGATTCCCACTTTAATTTCTACTTTCCGTTTATCCATTGTTTCAATTACCGCTAATCTCTCCCACTCATAAACATAGGAACTTTTAGTAACAAATAATTTCTCTACTTTCCCATAACAAGGACTATACACACTTTCTATAACTGCCTTCACTTTATACACTCCTCCTTTTTATTACATACTTTTAAAACGTTATATATCCTATTAAACTTGTAACTCACCCCTAATCTTTAAATGTAGAGATTTCAACTATTATTAATGCAAGTTATATACCAACCTCAACTTCTATGTAAAATTAAGATTTTGCACGAAAAAAATCCCCTTGACCGCAAAATTCTTCTATCATTTGAAAAGTTTTAAGCATAAAATAGCAAAAAAATTTTGCGATTTTATAATAATTTTAATAAAATTATAAAAAGTCAGTCTTCATAGGGTGTAACGAGGGGAAGATAATACATGCATACAGAAGAAATCAATTTTAAAAAGGTAATTGAGATGAATATGCTATATGAAACTTTACTCAATGAACTCGATATTGGAATTCATATTATTAATGAGGAAAGTAAAACGATAATCTATAACCGTAAAATGATGGAAATTGAATCAATGGATCGTGCAGATGTACTACACAAAAACCCTTTAGAAGTATTTGCATTTGAAGAAAACCAAAATAGTACTCTTATAGAGGCATTAAAACTTGGAAAAACAAACAAAAATATAAAACAAACTTATTTTAATAATAAGGGACAAGAGATTACGACAATTAACGATACCTTCCCCATAATAGAAAATGGAAAAATTAAAGGCGCTATTGAAATTTCAAAAGATATTACTCATTTAAAACAAACAATAAGAACGAATCTTTCGCGAAAACAAAATACTAAGTTTACCTTTGATCACATAATCGGTGATTCTAAAGCAATTCAGTCCACTATTACAGATGCAAAAAAGGTAATACGTACAGCCTCATCCATACTTATCGAAGGTGAAACAGGGACTGGAAAAGAGCTCTTTGCACAAAGTATCCATAATGAAAGCCACCGTTCAACAAAACCTTTTATTTCACAGAACTGTGCTGCTATACCAGAAACTTTAATGGAAAGCTTATTATTTGGTACGAACCGAGGTGCTTTTACAGGTGCAATAGATAAACCAGGTTTATTTGAAGAGGCAAACGGAGGAACTTTGTTATTAGATGAAATCAACTCATTAAGCCCAGCACTTCAAGCTAAGTTACTGCGAGCTATACAAGAAAAAACAATACGAAGAATCGGAGGCACACAAGAAAAAGAAATCGATGTTCGAATTATAGCAACCATTAATGAAGATCCGCTTGATGCTATAACACACAATCGATTAAGGAAAGACTTGTATTACCGATTAAGTGTCGTCACCTTATTTCTTCCACCTTTAAGAGAGCGAAAAGAAGATATCCTAATTCTTGTTCAGCACTTTATTGAAAAGTATAATATCCAATTTGGCCTCAATGTAACAGGTGTGGATGCTAACGTGAGAGACTTCTTTTATAAATACGATTGGCCTGGTAATGTAAGAGAATTAGAACACATAATTGAAGGCTCAATGAACTTAATAGGAGATGAAAACGTCATTACAGCGTTCCATATGCCAACTCGCTTTCGCGAACTAATAAAAAAAGGATTTAATATGCAACCTTCACTAAATAATCACAACACTGATATACCTAAAACCTTAAAGAACACAATAGAAGAAATGGAAAAGGACTATATCAATCAAATTCTCAAAGAAAATAATGGTAATATCTCACAAGCCGCAAAATTTTTAGGATTGAGTAGACAAAATTTACAATATCGAATTAAAAAACTGCATTTACACATATGAGATGAATCTCTCTCCAAGTGCAAATGAAAATTTGGTAAAATATGTTACAATAAACATATAACATGCTAGAAAGAGGCGATATATATGAGTAATGATAGCAAGTTAAAGTTATTCCAATACTTATACTTTTTCCCTGCCATTCTATGTATGATGTTATTCCTTAATGCTGATATGAGCAGCTTTCCTTATGCAAAGCTATTCGGAACAATTAGTGGCTCCTTTGCAGCTATTATGCTTGCTGCTTTTTGGAATTTGAAGTTACGTATGAAGAAAGAGAAATCTTCTTAATTCCAAAGTACTAAAAAATCGAGCCTAATCAGCTCGATTTTTTACTAATTATTAAAATTCAACATTCTCCAAATACAATCCACTCGCATCAGCAAGACAATTAATTTGATTGCGCTGTTTCGCCTCTAAAATTTGCGGAATTGCTTCAGCATCTAATTGTCCTAATCCAACTTCAATTAATGCCCCAACAATTTTTCGCACCATGTTATGAAGGAAGCCGTTACCACTTACTCTAATTTGTACAAATCCTGCCTCTTCCATCACATCAAGTGTATATACTTCACGAACCATAGACTTTTTCTTTGATTTCGCATTCGAAAAAGCAGTAAAATCATGTGAACCAATTAAATATTTCGCAGCTTTTCTCATGCTTTCTACATTTAATTTTTTATTCACGTGCATGCTGTGTTTACGCATAAATGGGTTCGTATGCTCTTCATTCCAAATCTTATAAAGATACGTTTTCGCCTTAGAGTTGTAACGAGCATGGAAGCGATCTGAAACTTCTTCTACACTCGTAATACTAATATCATTTGGTAAATATTGATTTAAATACTTTTTCACTTTATGTTCCACTAACTTCTCATCACTCTTAAAGTTAGCTACTTGATTCAAAGCATGTACACCAGCATCTGTTCTACTACAACCGATCATTTCAGTTTCTTTCCCGACCATTTCAGATATTACACTTTCAATTTTCCCTTGAATCGTATTGTCATTATTACCAAGGCGTTGCCAACCTTTATAGCGTGCACCGTCATATTGAATCGTCAATTTATAATTATTCATTGTATTCTCCTTACTTCCATTCGCTAAATAAAATATACCCTCACATAGCTCCTGCTTTGTGAGGGACATATCCTTATTGCCTGTTACTTTCTAACAAGCTTCACTACATTTTCTACATGAGCTGTATGCGGGAACATATCAACAGGTTGTACATATTCCACTTCATAACTCTTCATTAGCGTTTTCACATCACGTGCTAACGATGAAGGATTACAAGATACGTAAACAACTCGCTTCGGCTGTACTTTCAAAATTGTCTCCAGTAATTTATCATCGCAACCTGTACGTGGCGGATCGACAACAATTACATCTGGACGCCATCCTTCTTTTACCCATTTCGGTAACCATTGTTCAGCTTTACCTGCTTCATATTTCGTATTGGTAAATCCGTGGCGCTTCGCATTTTTTCTTGCATCCGCGATTGCTTCTGGAATTACATCCATACCACGTACTTCCGCTGCATCATTCGCAAGCCATAAACCAATCGTACCGACACCACAATAAGCGTCTACAATTTTCTCATTTCCTGTTAAAGCAGCTGCTTTTTTCGCTTCATCATATAAAACAACCGTTTGCTCTGGATTTAGTTGGAAGAATGCGCGTGCTGATAATTCAAATGATAAGTCACCAAGTGTTTCTTGAATTACTTCTTTTCCAGCTAATTTAAATGTTTTATCACCGAAAATAACAGATGTTTTACGCCAATTTACGTTTTGCATAATTGATTTAACACTCGGCATCTGTTTTTGTACTTCAGCGATAAATTGCTCTTTATTCGGTAATTCTTCTTTTGTCGTAATAAGTGTAACTTGTACTTCTCCTGTTTGAACGGCAGTACGTGTTACAATTGTGCGTACTAAACCTTTTTGTTTTTTCTCATTGTAAATAGAAACATTTAATTTTTCTAAAATACGTCTTACAACTTTTGTCGCTTCATTCGTTGCTTTATGTTGAATCATACAATGAGCAATATCAATTAACTGATGTGAGTTTTGCTTATACAGCCCTGTAATAACCTTTTCGTCTTTACGTCCTACTTGTAATTGACTCTTATTACGATAATGCCATGGATTTTCCATGCCAAGCGTCGGACGAATTTTCTCTTCCAAACTGTTATTCATGTACTTCTCAAATGCTTGTACAACGATATCACGTTTTTGATTTAATTGTTCTTTATAATCTAAATGTTGCAGCTGACAGCCACCGCACTCCTCATATACTGGACACGGTGCTTTCACACGATGTGGTGAAGCTTTACGAACTTTTTTCACTTTCGCTTCAGCGAAGCCACGCTGAATTTTCGTTGTTTCAGCAACAACCTCTTCTCCTGGTAATGCCCCTGGAATGAAAACAACTTGTCTCTTAAAATAACCAACGCCTTCTCCGTTAATCCCAAGACGTTTAATCGTCACAGGAAACGTTTGACCAACTTCCAACTTACTCTCTTGTTGCTTTTGTATCATTATTACACCTCTACTCTATACTTTTCCATAAATATAACGCTGCATAACTGCAGTATGGTTCACACTCTTGTTTCAATTTTTCTAAAAATTCATCATCAGGTCTATCATCTAATTGAAATACACCTTGCACTGCACGCTGAATGCCGATGTCTGCTTTCGGAAACATATTTTTCCTTCCAAGTCCAAACATTAAAAAGTTTTGCACTGTCCATGCACCAATTCCCCTAATTGGTAACAATTGTGCCGAAACCTTTTCTTCCGCCTCAGTTTCTATACTCGCTAAATCTAATGTTCCGTCAACAATACTTTTTGCTAATCCTACTATATATTCAGCCTTCCGCTGGCTAAACTTCTGCTCTCTCAATTCTTCTATTGAAATATTTGCTACTATTTCCGGAGTGGGAAAAAAGAATACACCGTTCTTCTCTGTTCCATATCGTTTTACAAATTGTTCTGTTAACACAGTAGCAAATTTCAAATTTATTTGTTGATGAATGATGCAGCGAAGTAAGCACGCAAAATAGTCGAATTCTAAAATAATTGGAGTATAAGCATACATTTCAAATAGTGGACGTAATGATGTGTTCAAAAAATGATTTTGTATATCTTGAAACGGATCATTCCAATGGAAAATGGCCCTCATTCGTTTCATTACCTTCTCTGGCTCTCCTGTCTGACTAGAAATCCAAAACTGTGGATTTTGAACAGTACCAATCCCTTGCAAGCGAACAACAATCTGTTCCTCGTCTATAAAAAGCGGGACATAAATAATTTTCTCATCTAATTGAATAGCGTTTAGAGGATCAAAAGATAAACGCTTTAACACCTCTTCAAAATGATACGGATACTCTAACGTAACATGTTCGCTCCACATACGTTTCCCCATCCTTTTTACACATCATTATAGCATGAGAAAACCGTAAGCATACATGCTTACGGTTGATCGCTTTTTACTAAGTCATCTAGACTTTTAAAATGATACCCTTTCTCGCGCAAATCATCAATGATTTTCGCAAGTGCTTCTGCATTATCTTTTGATATCGCATGAAGTAATAAAATAGATCCTGGATGAATCATCGTCATTACATTATTATGCGCATATTGCCATCCTCTTTGTTGATCCACTTTCCAATCAAGAAATGCAAGTGACCAAAATACGTTATAATATCCCATTTCTTTCGTAAGGGCTAGCGTTCTTTCGCTAAATACCCCTCGCGGGGGACGTACATATTTCACTTCTTTTTGTCCAGTTACCTTTTTAATTTCTTCCGTTACACTCGTTAATTCTTCACGAAGTTTCGCATCATTTACCGCTGTAAAATCTGGATGACTCCAAGAATGATTTCCAATAATATGCCCTTCATTTTTCATCCTTAATAATAAATCTTTTTGCGTTTTTATATAATGCCCTGTCACAAAAAAGGTTGCTGGTACTTTTTTCTCTTTCAGTACATCTAAAATTTTCCCTGTATATCCATTTTCATATCCATTATCAAATGTTAAATAAATATCTTTTTTCTCTGTATCACCTAAGTAAAAACCACCATTTTTTTGTAGTAATTCTGTATATAATTTTCCTGCATCTGGCGCCGTCTCATTTTTAGGTCGCGGGATTCCCCAGTTATGTGGTGTATTTGTATAAGCAAATGCTGAAACCGGAACAAGTGCCATCATAAGTGAAAAAATGAGACCTATATATAACCATTTATATTTCATAAATAGTCTCCTTTCCATATATAATCGTACCTGTAGTTTCTGTTTCCTTGCTTTCTTTCATGCTGAGCATGTTTTTCTATATATACCAAAAAATGCATCTCGAATGATTCGAGATGCATTTTTGTTTACTTAAATACAGGCTCTTTAAAGCTCGCTAATTTTTCAAGTGATGTTTTATCAACATCAGCGTGTAAACTATTACCATGAGAGTCCATCGTTACAACTGCTTTAAACCCATCAATACGTAAGTGCCACATTGCTTCTGGAATACCGAATTGTAAGAAATCAACATTTTTCACTTCTTTAATACATTCCGCATAATACTGTGCTGCGCCACCAATTGCATTTAAATATACACCACCGTGTTCTTCTAAAGCAGCTAATGTTTTCGCACCCATACCACCTTTACCAATTACAGCACGAATACCGAATTTCTTCATAATATCGCCTTGGTACGGTTCTTCACGAATACTTGTCGTTGGACCTGCCGCTTTAATTTGCCAAGTGTCACTTTCATCTTTCACTACAACTGGACCACAATGATAAATAATTTGTCCATTTAAATCTACAGGACAATCGTTATCCATTAAATGCTTATGGATTGCATCACGCCCTGTATACATCATGCCATTAATTGTTACAACATCGCCAACACGAAGTTCACGAATTTGCTCTTCTGTAATTGGTGCTTGCAGTACAATCTCACGTTGTTCTGTTTTTTCTTGTGCTTCTTGCTGAAGTGTATCGTCACCTTCTTGATATAACCAATCCATAATTTCACCTGTTTCAGGATGGATCGTTACACCAAGGCGACGATATGCCCAGCAATTATATGCAACAGATACATAGAAGCTAGCTGGCAGGCGATTATATACGCCAATTTTACAACCAAGTAAAGTTGTTTCTCCGCCAAATCCCATCGTACCAATGCCAAGCTTATTCGCATTCTCTAATACGTACTCTTCAAGTTTTTGTAACTCTGATACTGGATTGACATCATCTAATGTACGGAATAATTGATTTTTTGCTAATTCGTAACCTGATGTGCGGTCTCCCCCGATACCAACACCAATTACACCTGCACTACAGCCTTGGCCTTGTGCTTGATATACCGCATGAAGAAGACATTTGCGAATTCCTTCTAAATCACGGCCTGCGCGTCCAAGCCCTTCTAATTCACAAGGTAAGCTATACTGAATATTTTTATTCTCGCAGCCGCCACCCTTTAAAATTAAACGTGCATCAATATAATCTTTTTCCCATTGCTCAAACTTAATAACTGGTGTACCTGGTCCTAAATTGTTACCACTATTGTCTCCAAAAAGAGAGTCCACAGAATTCGGACGAAGTTTACCATCTTTTGTCGCCCGCTCAAGCGCACTATAGATAGCTTCCTTCATTTTTAGTTGATTCACACCAACTGGTGTATAAATTTTAAACGTTGGCATCCCTGTATCTTGGCAAATCGGTGAGATATTATCATCTGCCATTTTAATGTTATTCGTAATTGTGCCAAGTGCCATCGCAGAACGAGTCCCTGCATTTTCTCGCTCTTTCGCTTGTTGAATCGCACGACGAACATCTTTAGGTAAGTTCGTTGACGTTTCAACAATTAGTTGATACATGCTTTCTTGAAGCTTTTCCATTGTTACTTCCCCCTCAATTGTGAACGCTACCAAAACGTTATGAACTGAAAATTTCATCGTTCAGTCTTTAAAATTTTTATTTATTTCATTACATTAAAGATGGAATGAAATTTTTCACAACTTGATTATACCTTTTTTTCTATATTCCATCTATTATCCGAACGGAAATCAAAAAGGTTCCGTACAGAAAACGGCTGCCAAATTTACATTGGTAGCCGTTTTAATATATTATTCGTCTTTTTTAAATTGCTCACATTTTAGTTCTAATTCGTCTAACATTGCAAGTAGACGATCTACATCTTCTAATTCTACTTCTTCAGGTTCAATTGTATCAATTACTTCAATGAACATATTTAAACGTTCTTTCAAATATACTAATTGTGAATCTTTATCTTGAATTGCTTTTCCCACGAAGGCACTCTCCTTTTTATTCGAGTTGCTTTTATTATACAGCAAAAACAATTGCTATGGGCATGAAATTTCATCAATTTTGTCAAAGGAATTCATTATAATGTAAGCACTATCTCTTTTTTCACAAAAAAGTTTCACTTTATAAAAAGCACATATTCTTCTATTATAGAAAATGGACAAATTGTTATTTCAATAGTCAAAGGAGTATTTCATATGATTACATCACAAACAATGAAGCCGATTACTCCTTCTTACGATCCATGGGAAGCGTATATGGACCTTGAAGAGTACGGCAAATTATTATTAACAAACGTTGAGTTTACAACGACGACGTTATGCAATATGCGTTGCGAGCATTGCGCTGTTGGTTACACATTACAGCCGAAAGATCCAAATCCGCTTCCGATAGAGCTTTTATTAAAACGATTAGATGAGATTCCTCATTTACGTTCTCTAAGTATTACAGGCGGAGAACCTATGCTTTCAAAAAAGTCCGTCGATAATTATGTAACACCACTCTTAAAATACGCCCATGAACGAGGCGTTCGCACTCAAATCAACTCAAACTTAACTATAGATTTAGCACGCTACGAACAAATTATTCACTACTTAGACGTATTGCATATTTCACATAACTGGGGAACAATTGACGACTTCGTTGAAGGCGGATTTGCAATGATGGAGCGTAAACCTACTTATGAGCAACGTGCAAAATTATTTGAACGAATGATTACAAATAGTAAAGCACTATCAGATGCAGGCGTTCTCGTATCAGCCGAGACAATGTTAAACAAACGAACTTTACCACATATTGAACACATTCATCGTCAAATCGTTGAAGAGATGGGTTGTAAACGTCATGAAGTACATCCGATGTATCCGAGTGACTTCGCTAGCAACCTTGAAATTTTAACGAAAGATGAAATCCGAAATGCAATTGAACATTTATTAAATATTCGCGATGAAAATGTATGGATGTTATTTGGAACATTACCTTTCTATGCATGTAGTGATGATGAACGTGATTTACACACATTAAACAAATTGCATGAAAGTAAAAATGTAACTGTTCGTAATGATCCAGACGGACGCTCCCGTTTAAATGTGAATATTTTTGACGGAAATATTATCGTGACAGATTTTGGTGATGTCCCGCTTCTAGGTAATGTACAAACAAATACACTACAAGAAGCGTATGACAAATGGTGTGTCTCAAAAACAGCAAAATCATTAAGTTGTCATTGTCCTGCTGTGAAATGTCTTGGACCAAATGTTCTCGTAAAAAATAGCTACTATCCAACAGAAGATTTCTTATCAAAAAAATCAAATATTATATTATAAATAAAAACGTCAGCTTACAGGCTGACGTTTTTTTAATTTCATTGTGAATGCGATGAAGAAATAAATTTAAAAAATAAATGATCATGAATTGGAATAGCTGCTCCAATTCCTTGAGAGGTAATATTTTTTACGACAAGCCTTTTTTGATTTCCTTTTAACACAAGGTAGACTTCTCCAAATGTTACTTTTCCTTTTTCATTTACCGCAGGTGTGTAAGCGTATAAATATCCGAGCTGACTTGGACTAATATTATAAACGCGCTCATGTCCAGTACCATAACCAATTGTCGTTTTAAATGAAAGTGGCAATTGTACTTTTTCAAGCGCTTTTAAAAGCATCATTTTTTTCACATCTGTAGCATTTTTCATATCCGCTGTTAAATCGCCTTCAATTGTTTTCTGAGTTTCTTGCTTGTAACGAAGTGGATATAATCGATCCCCTCCGCGATTATCGTATACATTTCGATTTACTTGCTTGTATTCCCAATTAATTGATGTATCCGTCGATTCATAATTTAATGCCCATTGCCCTAAATAAATTTTCGCCCGGTACCCTACAGCAAGCGGTGCATTCGAAATTGTCGTTTCATTAAACATCCGAATTAAATCCGGGTTTTCAATTTTGATATTTGCTGTTTTCAATAGTTCTTGGGCAAACTTACTTGGCTGTAAACGTGGTAAATCTTGTGCATCATTTGGAAATGTATTATCTTTTGAAATATTTAAAACAGATGAAGGCACTTTTACTTCTACTGTTGTCTTTGCAAAACTACTGTTAGGAAATAATAAAATAAACGAGACCATAGTTGAAAGACATATGCTGTATACTCGTTTCACCTGTCTGGCTCCTTCCTACATAAAGGTATATAAATTACTGTATTTATTGTTTTCTCTCATACGCATTGTTATCCCTATTTTTCATAATAAATAAAAACCAATTCCCATAATGACATACGCCGCTAATAAAGTTCCTCCTTCAAACCAGTTTGTATCCCCATCATTTGAAATTGCAATCGTTAAAAAAACCGCTGTAATCATAGAAACAAGTTCTGGTATTGTGAATACTAGTGGCATCTTTACTGCGAAAAACATAGAAAGAAGTACTAGTACAGGAGCAACAAACATGGCAATTTGTAATGTAGAACCTACTGCGATTTCAACAGCAATATTTACCTTGTTTTTATATGCCATAATAATCGCAGATGCATGTTCTGCCGCATTACCAACAATCGCAACGATAATAACCCCTATAAATAACTCTGACCAGCCAAATGACTTTGCGACCGTTTCAAATGTATGCACAAGTGCTTCTGAAACGTAAGCTACCGCAATTGTTGCAATCGCTAAAATGAGCAATGCTTTTCCTTTTGACCATTCAGGCTCTTCATCGTGCACTTCTTCATCACTTTTATGTTGGTATACACCGCGGTGTGTCACCAACTTAAACAGTAATGCAGCAAGATACATAATAATCATAATAATAGAAACACCAATACTTAATTGATACGTCTTTCCAACATCCATCTTCATTGAAAAAATCTCCGGAATAACAAAGGCAACGACAACAGCAAATATTAATAAAGCTGAATTGTGTCTCGCATCATACACGTTAAAGCTTTGCCTTTTATATTTAAGTCCTCCAACAAAGAACGATAAACCACCTACTAATAACAAATTTCCAAGTACAGAACCTGTTAAAGAAGCTAACACAACTTCAATTAATCCTGCCTGAAGTGCAAATATTGAAATGATAAGTTCAACTGCATTACCAAAAGTAGCATTTAATAAACCACCTATCCGAGGCCCAGAAACAATTGCTAAGCTTTCCGTCGCCCTCCCCATAAAACCTGCTAATGCAATAATGGTAATACAATATACAGCAAACATAATGGTTTGTGGCCAATGAAGCGTTTTCCCGAGTACAGAAAGTGGTACACCTGTAAGTGCCAGTATGAGAAAAATTTTATTAAACATGCTTTCCATCCTTCCATCGTATGTATTTCTCCTCAATATTATTATTATTCTTCTCCTAACTTGTCCGATTTCATCACAATTACGTTTAAAAAAGACAATTGAAGAAAACAGTATGAAAGATATTTAAATTATCTTGTTCAGACGAAAAGAATTACAAATTGTGAAAAGAGGTTAAAAGCATGCACTTAAAAGAAAAAATTGCAACGATTATTCAAGGTCAACGAACTGGCGTATTAGCTACTGTACGTGACAATAAACCACATAGTGCTTTTATGATGTTTTTTCATGAGGATTTTGTACTATATGTTGCAACAGATCGAAATTCAAAAAAGATAAAAGATATCGAAAAGAATTCAAATGTACATGTACTACTTGGACGAGAAGGCAAGAAATTAGATGAAGATTATATTGAAGTTGAAGGTACAGCTTCCATTGAAGAAGATCAAACGTTAAAAAATAAATTTTGGACTAATAGTTTAAAACGCTGGTTACTTGGCGCTGAAGATCCTAATTATGTCCTAATTAAAATCAATCCCAACACAATTTATTACATCGATAGTGCTGGTGCGACCGAGCCCGAGTTTTTACGACTATAAAATGAAAACAAGCCTCTTTAAGAGGCTTGTTTTGTCGAAAAGTTCTACTCAAAAAAATTTAAAAATAGGTGGAACTTTCTAAAGATTCTGTTATATAATAGGAGTAACTTAAATAAACTGTATTAAAACAGATTGAGAGGAGAAATAAAATTGATGAAGAGAGAAGAACGGAAAAACATGATTGAATTTATTGAAAAGAAAAAGGGGATCGAACGTGATGAGTTATTATTTATGACAGATGATGAAGTAGAACACATTTATAATGTAACGTACTTTCTATATGAAGAAATAGCAGAATAGTATACAAAAATCCCACCTTATACAAAGTTATAAGGTGGGATTTTTGTATTTTATAGTTATTCTCTCCTTTCCTGCTTATACATGAGAATGATTTTCATATATAATAATGTAAGATTGGAGGAATTTCACATGAGTTCATGGCTATTATTCGCACTATTATCAGCAATTGCTGCTGCACTCGTATCTATTTTCGGAAAGATTGGTTTAGATGGAATCGATGCCAACGTTGCAACAACTATCCGATCTATTATTATGGCATTATTTATGGTAGGAGTTATTATTATACAAGGTAAATTTCAAAATATCGGCGATGTCCTCCTAAATAAAAAAGCACTGCTATTTATCACATTAAGTGGAATTGCAGGTGCTTCGTCATGGCTATTTTATTTTCTTGCCCTAAAAACAGGAAAGGTCTCACAAGTAGCCCCTATCGATAAATTAAGTGTAGTACTTTCTATCCTTCTCGCGATGATTATATTAGGTGAAAAGTTAAACTTTATGACAGGTATTGGTGTAGTCTTTATTACAGCTGGTGTACTATTTATTGCTTTCAGTTAAAAAACCGCTCATATTAGCGGTTTTTTTTCCTTTTTATATAGAACCATACAATACAAGTCACAACTGCTGAAATAATTAAAATCCATACCCCATAATGATGTAAGCTATATTCAACAAAGCGCCATTTCTCCCCTAATTTCCAGCCAAGGCCGATAAAGACACTAATCCAAATAAGTGCACCACTATAAGCATATAAACAAAATCGCCAAACTGTTAAATTGGACATCCCTGCGAAGTACGCTGTTAAATGACGCACTCCTGGTATGAAATATCCGACTACTAATAAGACGGGTCCATATTTTTCAAATAAAACATGCGTTTTCTCTATATGTTCTTCTTTAATTCTAATTTTCGGACCATATTTTTTTAAAACAGGAAATCCAAGTTTTAAACCGAGTAAATAACTTAATGTAATTCCAAGCATCGCCCCTGACATTCCACTTAAAAAAGCAGCTGTCCCAGACATAACACCTTTCGAAATATTATATCCAACAAACGTTAGTAAGAATTCATCTGGTATTGGTAATCCAACAACTCCGCCCGCCAGCGCTATAATAATTCCGAAATACCCATAATGTGCGATTAACTCCCCAACATGTTGTTCCATTCGGACGACACATCCTATGCACGATTGTTATTCCATATTGTACCCGTTCTATCTTTAAGGCAAACATAGTATACATATTCACTATACATCGTTTTTAAAATGAACTCTACTTCTATCCATCCCTTCTCTTTACATATACTATATTTCATAAGAAGGATTACAAAAATAAAAATTCATAAGCTTATTTTTTTTGTTACAATAAGAGAAAGTTACTTTTCGCAACGTTTTAACTCTCATGAAAAATGATATAACTAGCAAAGAACATATTTTGGTCTATATAATGCAACTTCTATTCATTAGAGTGATATGCACCCTTTTACATAAAAAATCATTTTTCTAAATTATACAGGGGGAAAACACATGACCATGGAAAAACAATTTATACAAAAGGTTTACTATAAAACATTTTTAACGGAGCAAACTTCCACTCCAGTAACAGAAGTACTTGGGGAAGCATATATAAATGAATCAAAAAATGAATTCTCCAATATATCTAACATTCGCTTTGCACAAGGCGAGGTTTACTTTCAAAACAAAGACTTTGAATCAGCCATATTTAAATGGGAAAAGGTAAATAATGATCTTGCGCTTTGGGCGCAAAAAAATATAGCAGATTCTTATTTTGAATTAGGGTTTCTTCCAAAAGCGGAGGAAATTTATAAATCTATCCAAACAGAAGATATAACTCTTACGATGGAAGTATCATTACAACTCCTTTCTCTTTATATTGATCAACAACGATTAGGTCTAGCCTTTAAAACAATTAACGAAGCAGTTTCATTTCAACCAGACTATCCAAATATTACTGCTATTGCTCGCTCTTTCTATGAAAAACAAGAGGATTGGAACAATGCTATTGAACTTGCGGTTCAAGAAGGGATTCGAACAAAATCATTACATTGGTTCGATACTTTAATCAATTATATAAACAGAGGGTTTACTAAAAAAATAAAACCTGAATATTTTTATGAATCTTTAAAAGCTTTATATACAATTGATCAAGTACAATTTAAAGAACTTGTTTCTTCACTTTGGAACAGCTATCAAAACGAAACATCTCATCTAGCTTGGATTCAAACACTTAATCACTTATTCTTACATATCGAAGTAGATGCAGCTGACGATTGGAACGAAATTTCTACACGCTATCAAGATACTTATTTCGAACTAATTACTGGCGAACATTTAATGCATGAATTACACGGACTTGTTCCAGACTTATTAACAAATTGGTTTAGCTTAACAAAAGCGGAAGATTCTTTACTTGTTTCTGCCGCAGTATTAGCTTGGCATGAAGTATCACCAACTAGTCTAGAATCATTACTTGTAAAAAGTGCTGGAGCATTACTTACTAACTCAGCAATATACGCAGACCTCGATATAGCCACTATATCAGCCCTTTTTGAAACAATTGCTGTATGGGCTGAAAAAAACGACGTAGACTTAGGACACCAGTTTACATTACTCGTGCGTGAACTATATGATTTAACTGTTACACAGCTTCTCGTAGCAGGAACTAGCGATCATGATAAATCTACATTTATCAACTCTATACTAGGAGAGAATATACTAAATAACTCGCTAACAACTCCTATTGTATTTAAAGATAACGCTCAAACTGAAATAACAGAGTTTACAGAGTTAGATATACGAAATGTTCCAAACTTTAATGAATTGCATCATATAATGGATGCATCTTCACAGACAGAACTTGAAAAAAGATGTATTGAAATTAAATTGCCAAGTAGATTTTTAAGAAAAAATAAATTTGCGTTTCTTGTTACACCTGCTTTTCATGGCCAAATTGACCCGAGCAGTTCAAACTTTGAATACTTACAGGCAGCAGATAGCCTAGTATATGTAATAAATTCAACTTCACCGTTACACGATGAAGAACTTGATACATTATTATACATTCGGGAACAAGTACCAAATTTACAAATTCAATTCGTCTTACACACGATTGATACAAACGCTAATGAAGAAATGATCAATAATATTAAAAATAAAATACTTGTACATTTTCCAAATACACGAATATTCCCTTACTCTCCTTTACAAGAGAGCAGTCATCAGCTAGGTGATGTAACAGAATCTATTATTTCTAATCTCACTCAGCGAAACATAGAAAAGGAACGCATTGAAAAATTATTATGGTTCATTCAAAAGACGATTACATACCTCCTAAACGAACGTGTAGAATTAGAAAATACGTTAGTAAAATCAATTCGCTGGAACAAACATATTTTAGTGAAACTAAATGGCTTTATTAACAATCTTACTGCTATTGAAAAAGATAAAATTCGTTCCATTACAGAGTCTTATCGTCTAACAAAAGAAGAAATTACACAGGATATACATGCTCAAATTCCTGAATTATTACAGAGTTGCTCCGACCTTGTTCAAGAAGATAGTGACTTTAAATTAGTTCATGAAGAATTAAATATGGCAATGAACGAAAGAATTCAAAAACATGTCCAACACGTGCTATTACCTAAATTTACTCAATCTATTCAAGAATGGATTGAAACTGCACATAATGAGTTCATTCAAGGTCAGGCTTATTTAGATGAAATGAGCGATACCTTTAATAAGCTATATGAAGAAGAGCGTATGAAACTACCTTGTGACTTCAAATTGCTTGATGATTGGCGCAGAGATGTCGCAAGAATGACAAATAGAATTACGGTAAATAACATAAATATTTTACTACGTTTTACACCAACACAATTTTTCTTAAAAAGTGCTGGAAAGCTATTCGGTAATATGCAAAAAAATCAATCTATACTCTATAACAAATATAAACAATATATTGAATCGGAAGATTATACAGATGTTGCTACAACCATTTCAAAACAATTCTTCCTTCAATTTGAATTATTTGAAAGTGCATTAGAACGTGATATCATGATGTTCTTTAAGGATCCTCTTAGCATATTAAAACAAAACGTTGAAGCATCTCATCTTGAAATACAAGAAGATGAACAAACATTAACAAAGCTAAGAACAAATCCAGAGACTTATCATGATCCGTTAACATTATTTAAGTTACAGTTATTACAACACAAATTCATGTTAGACACCGAGATAAAAAATAGTGGAACTTCTTCTACAAAAAAAGAAAATAATGAAGCACCGACCATTTAAAACAAGAAAAACCAAGCAACTCTCAATAATTGCTTGGTTTTTCTTATTTCTAATTTACAACTTTCATATGCTCAAATGGATAATAAATCGCTGCTAACGTTCCTAACACTTCTGCTTTATCAATAAGACCTAAACCGTTCCGACTATCCTTGCTCACTAGACGATTATCACCCATAACAAAAATTTTATTTTTAGGAATCGTGATTGGGCCAAAATCTTCTGTTAAATTAATAAGAAGTTGCTTAGCCTGCTTTTTATTGTTGTTTAAGTAAGACTCGCTTTTCACTTCATGATTTACATATAGCTCATCGTTTTTCATCTCAATTATATCTCCTGGTAATCCAATGATTCTCTTCACATAAAAATTATCAGTCTTCACGACGATAATATCTTCTCTCTTATAGCTTTCAAATCTCTTGGATAATTTATTAATGATAACTTTATCACCATCTTGTAATGTTGGCCTCATCGATGCACCTTTTACAGTCGTAGGGAAAAACACGAAAATTTTCGCCAAAAAAACTAATAAGCATGCAATCGCAAATATTTCAAACAATTCACGCAAACGACTTTTCTTTTTCATTAATAACCCCTTTCTATTTCATCCCTGATTATAAATTCCGTATTTTCTGCCAATTAATTATATCATTTATCTAAAAAAAGAACTGCTCCTAAAAGCAGTTCACATTATATTCCAACATATACAATACACATCTGTGCAGCAACATAGGTGAACCAGATCCAGAGCGGCTCATATTTCATTTTACGCCCCCCAATATCCGTAACACCAATAATGAAATCAGAAATCACAAATAATAAACCACCAAGTGCTGGCAGCCACCATACTCCTTGGTTCTCATAATATAAGGCAAAGGAAAAACAGGCCATTCCTCCGACCCATAAACCATAAATGAGTGCT
The DNA here is from genome assembly GCF_000746925.1 of Bacillus clarus. Taxonomy (GTDB): domain Bacteria; phylum Bacillota; class Bacilli; order Bacillales; family Bacillaceae_G; genus Bacillus_A; species Bacillus_A clarus. Next base: position 2,785,823 of record NZ_JMQC01000008.1, on the reverse strand, counting down.
CCTATAGTAAAGAGTTTGTCTTGCTTTTCATTTCGAATAAAAAAGAACCATCCTACAATTAGGAATAAACCATATGCAATTAGCCCAATCAAAAAACCACGCCACGAAATGCCTGTTTGCAAAAATGCTTTCACATAAAAACAATGAGCAATGGCAAAAGCAACCATTCCTCCGATTAATCGATGGCCAAATGGTATCAAGCCTGCCATAAATAAATCTCCTAATGTCGATAAAGTCATCCCTAGCGCAACCCAGCTACTATACTCTATCGATGGATCTTGTAACCATATCCAAATCGCACTACCTGTTAAAGAAAAACTAAGAATAAGACGAATTGCTAGCGGTAACGGTAAATTACCTCGTGTTTGTTTCGTTTGTCCCATTGCATAGATTGCACCTGCAATAAAGATAATAATTTGTCCAATTAACACAATATAAATTCCATTCATAACATGTTCTCCTCAAAGAATGAATATATAACTAAAACAACCTTTACTGTATCTTTTTTCGTTACATATGGTCTGTTCTCCTTTTTCTATCTAAAAAAAAGAAGAACAATACCGTCCTTCCTTTTTAACAAGTTTGTCAGCCTCTATGCTGCTTGCTTTTCTTGCTCAGTTTTTTGTTTAGCCCGGGTACGATTTACTACAATAATCCCAGCTGCTACACATGCTAAACCAAATAAAACAAAGGAATGAATCGCTTCTCCTAAAATCATACTTGATAATAGTACACCAAACACTGGTATAAAGAACATATACATCGATACTTTTCCTACTTTGTTATATTTCATAATTGTATTCCATATACAAAATCCAGCTGCTGATAAGAAGGATAGATAAAAGAGCATGAGCATCGAATTCGCATTAAATGCAAATGGCATCACTCCAACTTGGAATGCGCCAATACATAATAACCCGACCGATCCAAAAATCATTTGATATGCTGTCATATAACCGATATCTAATGTTTTACTGCCCTCTTTCGCTAATATGTTTCCATATGAATACATCATTGCTGCAATAAGAAGTAATAAACTACCGATTCCAAAATGGAACGACAAACTTCCATTACTCGGTACATTCACTAAAATTACACCACAAAAACCGATAGATATCCCAATTATTTTCCTCACATTTAAAGCATCGTCTTTATATAAAAAGTGTGCGATTAAAATTTGAAAGAAAGATGATGTCCCTGAAATAATTGCCCCTTCAATCCCTGAGCTATAGCTCATTCCAATATAAAAACATACATATTGAAGGAACGTTTGAAACAAGCCAATTTGTACTAACTGCTTTCCCGTTCCTTTTTTGAACTGTATATCTCTTCCTATCGCTTTAAAAAAGAATAAGAGCATTACACCTGATAAGAAAAAGCGATAACCTGCAAATAATATTTGTTCACCAACTTCATGTGGCTGAATTCCAAGTTCAGCATAACTTAATTTAATAAAAGGAAATGCGCTTCCCCATAAAAATGTCGCTGCTATTGCAGCAATAAATACGCCAATCGGATGGGTAAAAAATTTCTCTGTCTTCACTTGATGTCTTCCTTTCCGACCTTTTTATGAACAATATTCATATATACCAAAGGAAATGAGAAAACACAAGTTTTCAGTTTATACTAGAAACAAAAACATATCATCTAATAAAAACATATGCTATACTATATAATAATTACAACATAATAACTGTTAAAATCAGATTCAACAGAAATGCTGCTATCCTTATGGATGGCAGCTTTCGTCGTTTTATAAGAGTTTCGATTTTGATTCTTCTTCTCAATAAGAATTTGAAAGGGGCGAGTAATAATGAACTCGGAAGCAAAAACATTATCATCAAAACAAAATGTACCTAATTCATCTTGGATTCAAACACTCAAAAAGCACTATGAACTTATATTTGCAATCATATCTGGTATTTTTATTTTAACTGGCTGGTTACTTACAAAAAATGAAGCAATAAATGCGGGAATTGCTTTTTATATCCTTGCTTATGTAATTGGAGGATATGCAAAAGCGAAAGAAGGCATTGAAGACACAATTGAAGAGAAAGAATTAAATGTTGAAATGCTCATGCTCTTTGCAGCTATTGGCGCTGCAATTATTGGTTACTGGGCAGAAGGTGCTATTTTAATCTTTATCTTTGCATTAAGTGGAGCAATGGAGTCTTATACACTAAGCAAAAGCCAAAAAGAAATTTCAGCTCTTCTTGACTTACAACCTGAAGAAGCATTGCGTATTTCTAATGGCGTAGAAGAACGCATTCCAGTCGGACAGTTGCAGATTAACGATATTATTTTAATTAAGCCAGGTGAGCGTGTTCCTGCTGACGGCACAATTCATAGTGGTGAAACAAATATTGATGAAGCAGCTATTACAGGAGAGCCTATTCCAAATGAAAAAAAATTTGGTGATGAGGTATTTGCTGGGACAGTAAATTTACGTGGCGCTATTGAAGTAAAAATCACGAAACATAGCGATCAAACTTTGTTCCAAAAAATTATTCGTCTTGTTCAAAATGCGCAAAGTGAAAAATCACCATCACAGTTATTCATTGAGAAATTTGAAGGAACATATGTAAAAGGTGTACTTCTCGTGGTAGCACTTATGATGTTCGTACCACACTTCTTACTTGATTGGAGCTGGAATGAAACATTTTATCGCGCAATGATCTTGCTTGTAGTTGCATCTCCTTGTGCACTCGTTGCCGCCATTACACCAGCAACTTTATCTGCAATTTCTAACGGGGCAAGAAACGGTATCCTCTTTAAAGGCGGAATCCATTTAGAACGCCTAGCTTCAGTAAAAGCGATTGCCTTTGATAAAACTGGAACATTAACACAAGGAAAACCTACTGTAACAGATGTATACGTTCGAGAAGGCGTAACAGAAAAAGAAGTACTTTCTATTACAGCAACTATTGAAAGTCACTCTACACATCCTTTAGCAGAAGCAATTGTTAAATATGCAAAACATGCTTATGACATTACATTAAAAAAACCAGAAAATGTTGAAGATGTAACTGGTTTTGGACTAAAAGGAACATTAGAAAACAAAGCTTATAAAATTGGTAAAGCAGATTTTATCGGTGAGGAAACAAAAACTTTCCATAATGGTATTTCGGCTATGCTCGAAAAAGAAGGAAAAACTGTCGTCTATATTAGTGATGAAGATGGTATTCTCGGTCTAATCGCTTTAAAAGATACACTTCGCCAAGAAACAATTGCTGCTATTCGCGATTTACAAAGTATAGGTGTGAAAGCAATTATGATAACCGGTGATAATGAAGAAACAGCAAAAGCAATTGCTACTGAAAGTAATATAAAGGAATATTACGCATCGTGCCTACCAGAAACAAAAGTTGCAACGATAAAACAATTAAAAGAAAAATACGGTACAGTTGCAATGGTTGGTGATGGCATTAACGATGCCCCTGCACTTGCTACTGCTAGCATCGGCGTTGCGATGGGTGAAGGTACAGATGTTGCATTAGAAACAGCAGACGTCGTTCTTATGAAAAATGAACTATCCCGACTTTCCCAAGCAATTCGTTTATCAAAACGAATGAATCGCATCGTGAAGCAAAACGTTATCTTTTCCCTGACTATAATTGCGCTGTTAATTTGCTCAAACTTCTTACAATTTTTAGCTCTTCCATTTGGGGTTATCGGCCATGAAGGAAGTACAATTCTCGTGATTCTGAACGGTTTACGATTATTAAAAGGAAACAAATAAACGGGTCCCTGATAAAGGACCCGTTTTTTTAATGATAACTATTATGACCATTCGCACTGCTACTCGTTTTATGCTTTGGATGCGAACTGCTCTTTTGCTTACCGCTATTTTTATTATTGTGGTTCTTTTTATTGTTACTCATGATGAATCCCCTCCTGTTCCTTTTTATTATGGAACAGAAACTTATTTTTCATTACGGGAATTATTGTCACTCGTTCGATAAAAATGAAGCAATCCATTAATTTCTCCACCAAGTAAAATAACCCAAGCCGTCAAATAAAACCATAACATTAAAATAATGATACCACCAAGACCACCATATGTATTGGCGTAATTTGCAAACTTATCTACATAATAAGCAAATGAGTACGATACCACAATCCATCCTACAGTAGCAAATAACGCCCCTGAAACAACCTCTCTTCTCTTTAACTTACGATCAGGTGCAAATGTATATACAAAGCTAAACAAAGCAAATAAAACGAAGAAACTGGCTACTAACCGTGTAATGCTCCACACGAAAGAAAAACTATCTGATAAACCGAGTGCTTTAAATACCGCTGCCCCAATAACTTGTCCAAATACCGGGACAATTAACGCAAAGACAATCATAAAAATCATTGCTAACGTAAACACGATGGATAAAGCTCTTGTTTTAATAAAAGAACGTGTTTCTTTCACATCATAAGCACGATTAAAAGCATTCATAACCGCATTAACACCATTTGAAGCAAACCATAACATCGATAATAAACCAAATGATAATAATCCACCATTTTGTTCATTTACAACTTTATCTACATTTACCTCAATTAAATTCATCGCATCTTCTGGTACATACGGTTCCAATAAATTGAGCACATTCTCTGTTTGAAGATCAATAAATCCAAGAAGCGTAATTAAGAAAACAAGCCCAGGAAAAATTGCAAGCAAGAAGAAATAAGCGAGCTGTGCTGCCAAGCCCGCTACATCGTCTCGCATCGTTCGGTCATATAAATCTTTTCCAAACGAATACACGCGATTTCCCCTTGCTTTCTCTAGAAATTTTTTCATATTTCTTTAAACGCTTTTCTTCTCTTCTGTATCTTGCTTTAACTCAATGTATGCTTCCGTTTTTTTTTCTTCCACATTTGAGTCTTTCATAAATAATTCACGCGCTTCTTTCATACCACCATCTTCAGCTACTACTGGCTCGTCTTCCGCTTTTAGCTCCTGTGCTTTTGGAGACACAGCTTGAATTTCAATCGTTTCTGGCTTCTTGTCTGGTTCTACTTTTTTCTTACTAAAAATTTCTTTTGTTTCTTTTAACGTCTCTACAACAGAAGGAGTCAGTTTTTTAATTTCCGCTACTTTCGCTTTCACTACATTGAAATCAGCAAGTTCGCGCCCTTTATCTGTAACAGTTTGTACTTTTTCTTTTATCTTTGCATTTTCACCAATTTCAATCATTTTTGATTTTGCTTTTTCTGCTGTATTTTTTACTTTTTCACGGTTTTCTTTCTTTAACATGGAAACAGCTACACCTGCAGCTACACCAAGCGCAATGTTTCGAGCAATATTATTTTTCTTTGCCATATTCCTTCACCCTTTCATTTCTTATGTTAGAAAGTATTTCTTTCTAAGCTTCCTCATATTCCTTGTTCATTTCGAATGAAAGCTAATAACTTTACACACCCTTCTGTTACAAGGTCATACACTTCTTGGAAGTTCCCTGTAAAGTAAGGGTCAGGAACGTCTGTCCAGCCACCGTCTGGAACAAAGTCGGACAGCCTACCAATATAGCCTCCAGTTTTACCTAAACTTTTTAAATCTGCTATATTCTTGTTGTCCATGGCAATAATATAATCAAACTTTGTTAAGTCTTCTTTTTCTACTTGACGTGCTTTAATTCCTTCAAAGGAGACTTCATTTTCTTTTAAAATTTTTTGTGTTCCTTTATGTGGTGGATGGCCAATATGCCAATCTCCAGTTCCTGCAGAATCAATAACCATTTTCTCTTCCAATCCTTCTTTTACGACAAGATCGCCGAAAATCGCTTCTGCCATTGGAGAACGGCAAATGTTCCCAAGACAAACAAACAATACTTGAACCATATTTTTGTTTCTTCCCTTCTTGGTGCATTTCTTATATATACATATAGTATAAACAATCAATTATTAATTATAAAGGAAATCCCTACTAATTTAATAGGATTGAAAAGTTTCATTACCGAAAATGATAAAAAATGTTAAGATAGCCTTATGTTATTTTAAAGGGGGACACTTCGGTGGATTTATCCGTAAAATCAGAGGAAAATGTTGAATATATGGTAGAAGCTATTAAAGAAAAATTACGTATGGTTAACGCTGGAGCAATGAGAGCTACTAACTTTAACCAAGAAATGTACGAAGACTTACGCGACATTTATGATCACGTTATGAAACGAGAAACATTCAGCATTAGTGAAATGCAAGCTATTACAGAAGAATTAGGTACATTAATTAAAAAATAACAAAGAGCCTCCTAGATGGGGCTCTTTTCAATTTCAACAAATTTATGACAACGCTTCTCTTTTCTTCCAGATATCTTAAAATACTGTACAATAAAAGTAGAACCTCTTAGATTATTTCTCCATACATACTACTCGTAAAGAATTGCCACACTACCATTGCTAACTGTTTTTACTGGGGGTGCTTACTTATGAGCAATTGGTACAGTAAGACAAAAGATCAAATATTAATCGATCTAGGAACAAATGAACAGCACGGTTTAACAGATGAAATCGTAAATGAACGTTTAAAGCAATATGGCCGAAATGAATTAGCTACAAAACAAAAGCGGACTTTATGGCAACGACTATTCGCTCAAATCAATGATGCTCTCGTTTATGTTCTTATAATTGCTGCCCTCATTTCTGCCTTTGTAGGTGAATGGGCTGACGCAAGTATTATCGCGCTCGTCGTCATTTTAAATGCTGTCATTGGTGTAATCCAAGAATCGAAAGCGGAACAAGCTTTAGAAGCATTGAAAAAAATGGCGACACCAAAAGCAATCGTAAAACGAGGCGGTGAACTGAAAGAAATTCCATCTGAACATGTCGTACCAGGTGATATCGTTATGCTTGATGCTGGGCGTTACATTCCATGTGACTTACGACTTATTGAAACAGCAAATTTAAAAATTGAAGAATCTGCTTTAACAGGCGAATCCGTTCCTGTTGATAAGGATGCACTTTACCATCCCTCTATGCAAACTGATGAGCAAGTACCATTAGGCGATCAAAAAAACATGGCCTTTATGTCAACGCTAGTAACATATGGACGCGGCGTCGGTGTTGCTGTTGAAACCGGAATGAAATCACAAATCGGGAAAATTGCAACTCTTTTACATGAAGCTGAGGATGATATGACACCACTTCAAAAAAGCTTAGCGCAAGTAGGAAAATATTTAGGCTTTGTCGCTGTAGCTATTTGTGTCATTATGTTTCTCATCGGTTTTTTACAAGGACGAGATACTTTAGAAATGTTTATGACTGCCATTAGTTTAGCTGTTGCAGCCATTCCAGAAGGTTTACCAGCTATCGTTTCCATCGTTCTTGCTATCGGTGTTCAGCGTATGATTAAACAAAACGTTATCATTCGTAAACTACCAGCTGTTGAAGCTCTTGGCTCCGTTACAATTATTTGTTCAGATAAAACAGGTACATTAACTCAAAATAAAATGACGGTCACGCACTTTTACAGTGACCATGTATACGATAATTTAGACAACTTAAATGTAAATAACGATGCACAGCGCCTATTATTAGAAAATATGGTTTTATGTAATGATGCATCTTATAGTAGCGATTCACAAACTGGTGATCCTACAGAAATTGCACTTCTAATTGCAGGGGGCTCTTTTAACATTCAAAAAGATAATTTGGAAAATAAACATGAACGTGTTAACGAATTACCTTTCGATTCTAATCGTAAAATGATGTCAACAGTACATACATACGATGAAAGCTACTATAGTATGACCAAAGGTGCCATTGATAAACTCTTACCTCGCTGTACCCATATCTTTATAAATAACAAAGTCGAGGTCCTAACAGCATCTGATAAAAATCAAATATTAGAAGCTGCCCAATCGATGTCACAAGAAGCTTTAAGAGTGCTTTCATTCGCATTTAAACAATACAATGCGAACCATGTGGATATAAGTCATCTCGAAGAAAATCTTATATTTATCGGTCTTGTTGGTATGATTGATCCACCACGTCCGGAAGTAAAAGATTCTATTACAGAGTGTAAAAAAGCTGGTATTCGCACGGTCATGATTACTGGCGATCATAAAGACACCGCTTTTGCAATCGCGAAAGAACTTGGTATTGCTGAAAAAGAATCTGAAGTTATGATTGGGACTGAATTAGATAGCATTTCAGATACAGAACTAGCGAATAAAATTAATCATTTACATGTCTTTGCTAGAGTCTCTCCAGAACATAAAGTGAAGATCGTAAAAGCATTACGCGCCAAAGGGAATATCGTTTCCATGACTGGTGACGGTGTAAATGATGCTCCATCTTTAAAGCAAGCAGATATTGGAGTAGCTATGGGAATTACAGGAACAGATGTCGCAAAAGGCGCAGCCGATGTGGTTTTAACAGATGATAACTTCTCATCTATTGTTAAAGCTGTTGAAGAAGGAAGAAACATTTATCGTAATATTAAAAAGTCCATTCTCTTCCTACTTTCTTGTAATTTCGGAGAAATTATAACTCTCTTTTTAGCTATTTTACTCGGCTGGGCAACACCGTTACGTCCTATTCACATTTTGTGGGTAAATTTAATTACCGATACCCTTCCAGCGTTGTCACTTGGGGTCGATCCCGAAGATCCAGATGTGATGAAGGAAAAACCACGCCATGCGAAAGAAAGCTTATTTAGTGGTAGCGTACCTTTTCTTATTTTCAACGGAATCGTTATTGGACTTCTTACTTTAGTAGCCTTTATTGTTGGGGCGAAGTTCTATACAGGAGATACAAACTTATTCCCTCTCTTCCCAGATCAAATTGATGAAGATGCTCTATTACATGCTCAAACGATGGCATTTATCGTGCTTAGCTTTTCTCAACTCGTTCATTCATTTAACTTACGCTCAAGAACGAAATCAATCTTTTCCATTGGGATATTTACAAATAAATATTTAGTCTTCTCACTTCTTATCGGTGTTCTTATGCAAGTTTGTATTATCTCCATCCCTCCTCTTGCAAATATATTTGGTGTACATGCATTAACAATACGAGATTGGGGATTTGTTCTCTTATTAAGCATCATGCCACTTGTCGTGAATGAAATCATAAAGCTATTTAAAAGAAAATAAAAGGCAATGAGGATATTCCTCATTGCCTCTTTATTTATCCTTGTAATTCTTTTTTTATGTTCTCTGTTAATTCTGCCATGCGTTTACGGCTTTCTTCACGCTCACGTTTATTTTGTTCTTCAATTTGTTGTGTTTCTTGCATACCTCTTGAAATAATGTTCCAAGTCTCTTCAAGTGTCTCCATCTTAATACTAGAAGAACCAGATAATCTCGCTACTTCCACACTTTGCGTTGCAATATTTTGTGCATTCTTCTTAAGCAATTCATTCGTACGACGATCAAGCTCAGCCATAGAATCTGCAACTAGTTTTTGACGTTTCGCATTCACAGCTTGAATGATACCATTTTTAAAGATAGGGATTGTTGTAATAAATGCTGTATTAATTTTACCAATTAATTTATTATTACCACGCTGAATCATACGAATTTGTGGTGCTGTTAATAAAGCAACCATACGTGCTTTTTCTAAATCGTCAATGCGCTGCTCTAAAATTTCAACAGAGTTTTTAAGAGATTCTAATTCAATACCTGCTAATTGATCGTTATTACGTATACGCTCTTCGTACATCGGAACTAACTCTGTGTTTAAACGTTCTAACAGCATTTCTCCGGCTACTACATATTTCTCTAGGTCTAAATAATATTTTAAGTTTTGCTCATACAAGCCATCTAATGTACCAATTGATTTTTTCATTTCATCTTGATACTTCGTAATTTCTACGTATACTTTATCCATTTCACGACCCATCGTTTGATATTTACTAAAGATTTGTTCAATCATTTTATCTGCTTTTTTGAACATACGAGAGAAAAAGCCGCTTTTCTCTTCTGCAAAATCTTTACTATCAAATCGGTCCATAATTTTACCAAGTTGTTTTAATAATTCTCCTGAATCTTCTACTTTAGATAAAGACATCGTATGTAGAATTTGATCTGCAAAACGAGAAATTTCCATAGACGGTTCTTTTCCAAGCTCGATTAGTTCCAACTGATCTTTAATATCCACTCCGTTATAAATGCGTTGTACTTCAGCATCTTGTCTAAGCTGTAAGCGAACATCTTGTGCTGTTTGCTCATTCAATTCTATTTTCGAATCTAGTACGACTGGATTATTCATATGTAATTCTCCCTTTCCTTATAAAAATGGGCGAAATAGCCCTTTTATTGTTTGCGATAAATTTTTATAGGGTGATGAACCTTGAAATTCAAAATCAAAATTCACTTCCTCAAGCCAATGTGAATCAAATGCCTCTGCTGCAATATACGGTTCAATGTCATTTCTACCCGTAGGATTAAAGTGAAGCACATCCACTCCAATTTGATTTAAAAACAGTAATAAGACAGCATCAGAACGAGTTAATTCTCCGCTCTTTTCATTATTAAATATAACAATTTTCGGTACTTCTTGTGAATAATCGAATTTCTCAAGCTGTTCTAAAATATGAGGCGGAATTTGGGTGAGTTGCGCAAAAACATATAGTGCTACATCTTGTTTCGTCTCTTTCCCAATTGGTTTACAAAGTTCACTTTCACATGTATGAATGATTGCCTCTGCGATACCATGTTGTAGTCCTTCAGGCAAACGCTTATGTGGCCACCAATGACTATTCACAATTTGATCAGGATGCAACTTTCCAGCACGATCTAATGCATCTCGATAATGATATTGGAAATTCGCTTTTTGCTCTTTTGTAAACGGAAATGTATTAATTAATAAACTGTTATCAAATGATGTGACAGCCTTCAATCGTTGAAAATATTCTTTATCATTTTTTGAAACGCCCGATACTTTTGCAAATAAAGAAGGAATATAAATATGCTTATTTTCAACAAAAAACGTTGGACGTATAAACGCCTTTTCTTTCGTAATTAAAAAGAGTTCGTCGTATGTCGTTTTTAATGTACGTGCTACAGGTGTATACGTGCGGAATTGCCACGGTTTGTATAACAACGAATTATCATGGTGAAGTACTTGTTCAATTTCCTTTGAAGCTTGATATGCAACTGTTGCAACACGTTCCCGGCGCCGATCTGGAAATGGTTCCAATGAAATACGACCTGGATGAGAAACGACAAAAGTCCTTCCTTCGTCATCAACACTTTCAAAACCATCTTTTCCTTCTGGATGATAATATAGAACGTCACATCCGAGCATAATAAGAAAGTATAAGAAATATATACGACTTTCCTGTGCATCACCATACCAAACGATACGTGGCATTTGCTTCTTATAATTAATTGTAGAAAACCACTTTGCTACGTAATTTCCGCTTAATTTAATGATATCAATTAAAAACCGGCGGAATCCTTCTGTTTTTAAAGATTGATTATGTTGTTTCTCATACAATTTTAATACAGAAATAAACGTCGTCTGTATATAGTGCTGTAAATCAAGGTTATCTACTTTTGGTAACAGCTGCTTTCCTGATAAATGAGCGACAAGCCTATTTACAGTAAGTCCATTTGGTGCTTCTTGATGCAACGTGAAAACTTCTTGAATATGACGAAGCTTTTCAGAATCAATCACTTTATTTAAATTTTGCTCATGCAAAACTTCGATTCCTTTCACTTCGCTGTAATCAAATAATTCATTAAAATATTCATCTACGTCGTTTGGAACACCAAGAATACGACTTGCTATATAACTAAATTTCATCCCATTCTCTGTCAGTTCATATTGTGGGCGTTTTTCTAAAATCGTTTCAAATTGTTTTAAATCTGATTCATCTTTTAATGCATGTGGATGAAGTGTAAAACGCGAAAACACAATAGTTCACCTCCAAAACATTTACTTTTTTTCTAAAGTCTCTCTTCTATTATAAACTATTTTAGGTTATAAAAAATGGGCGCTCGCATAACGAGCAAACCCATTTCAATTATTTATTTTCTTCCTTAGTAGCTGCAACTTCTTCTCTGGCTTGTCCAGAATTTTTCATATAATGCAAAATAAATGTTACTCCAAATGCTACCACTAAAATAATAAAGAATAGTGCGTGACTCATTTCAAATCCAATTAGAGACAATAGCATTTTCGCTGCAATAATTAAAATTAAAATATATGCCGTTGTTTCAAGCTCTGGAATACGCTCTAACAATTTTAAGAATACACCAGCGATACCGCGCATCATTAAAATACCAAGCATTCCACCTAATAGTAGAATCCAAACTTCATTTGATACACCAAATGCAGCAAGCACGCTATCTACAGAGAACGCGATATCCATTAATTCAACCATCGCAACCGTTCCCCAAAAGACACCGAACATTCTAAAGAAAATACTATTTTGATTCATACCATGGGCTTCTTCTTCCTCACTGCCACCTTTTCTCTTATCAATAAAGTATTTTACTGATAACCAAGCAAGGTAAAGTGCACCAAGAAGTTTTACCCACCATAACTTAATTAAGAACATTCCGATTCCAATTGCAATAAAGCGGAACACATAAGCTCCAATAAGTCCATAGAATAATGCTTTTTTACGTTTTTCTTCCGGAAGGTGTTTTACCATTACTGCTAATACGAGTGCATTATCAGCAGATAATAAGCCTTCAAGTACAACAAGTGTACCAATTAATCCCCAAGATACTGGATCTTGCAACACTTTAATCCACATGTCCAAATCAAAAAATTGAGCATACGTATCAAGGATTCCTTGCAAAATACTCATCTTACCTTTATCCCCTATCCTTTGCTAGATTTATAGAAAGGTCAAAAAAAGGAAACGAAGTTCGTTTCCTTTCTATGCATCCAAGCCGTACGCTCTTACAAGTGCGCCTAATCCGCCTTGAAATCCACTTCCTACTGCATTAAACTTCCACTGTCCATTATGACGATATAATTCACAAAAAACAACTGCTGTTTCAATGGAGAAATCTTCCCCTAAATCAAAACGAAGAACTTCTTCGTTTGTTTCTTCATTTGCTAAACGAACAAATGCATTCGCAACCTGCCCAAAATTTTGATTACGGCCTTCTGCATCATAAATTGTAACTGTAATAGCAATTTTATGAACATCTGCTGGAACCTTTTTCAAATCTACAACAAGTTGTTCATCATCACCGTCACCTGCACCTGTGCGGTTATCTCCTGTATGTAAAACTGATCCACAAGGAGACTGTAAATTATTATAGAAAATAAAATCAGTTTCCTTCGTACATTTTCCATTTGCATCTAATAAAAAGGCAGATGCATCTAAATCGAAATCAGAACCACCATCATAAGACTTAATATCCCATCCAAGACCAATTACTGCTTTTGTTAAACCTGGACTTGTCTTACCTAAATCAATTTTCTGTCCTTTTTGTAACTGAATAGCCATTTATATTCACCTCTATATCTTGATATTTAAAAATATATCCATTAGTAAAATATATTTTACTAATGGATATATGAATCTATTACTCTACATCTAAACCAAAGTTATTACATAAAGAACCTAGTCCACCTTGGAATCCACTTCCAATTGCATTGAATTTCCATTCACCTGCATGGCGGTATAATTCACCTACTACTACTGCTGTTTCGATAGAGAAATCTTCTCCTAAATCGTAGCGAATTAATTCTGCATTCTTTTCTTCATCTATGATACGTACGAAAGAGTTAGAAACTTGTCCAAAGTTTTGGCTACGGCTTTCGCCCTCATAAATTGTAATCGTGAAACAAATACGCTCGATATGAGATGGGACATTCTTCAAGTCCACTTTAATCGCTTCATCATCGCCGTCACCTGCGCCAGTACGATTATCTCCTAAATGCTCCACAGCGCCATTTGCACCTTTTGGATTGTTATAGAAAACGAAATCTTCTGGTCCTGATACTTTACCGTTTGCTCCTACTAGGAAGATACTAACATCTAAATCAAAATCATTTTGTCCATCATAACGATTTGTATCCCACCCAAGTCCTACAAGAACTGTAGAAAGACCTGGATTTGTTTTTGTTAAATCTACCTTCTGTCCTTTTTTTAACGAAATAGATGCCATATACTATTCCTCCTTAATTTTTCTTATTGATAACGTGTTACAATCTCACTTAAATTCTTATCTTGTGTTCCTTCACCAACTGCCGAAAACTTCCACTCATTTCCGTGACGATACATTTCACCTGCAATTAATGTGGTTTTCCCAACATAATTTTCCGATAAATTATAACGTGCTAATTCTTCACGCGTTTGCGGATTTTGAATACGAATATATGCATTACGAATCATCCCAAAATCTTGACGACGATTTACACAGTCATAAATATTAACAACAAATACTAAACGATTAATACGGCTTGGAACTTTATGTAATTCTACGAAAATTGTTTCGTCGTCGCCATCGCCTTCACCTGTTAAATTATCTCCTGAATGAATAATGCTTCCACAAGCAGATAATTTATTTCCAAAGTAAACGAGATCGTTTTTGTTTAAAAAGCGTTCATTTTCTAACATAACGACAGATGCGTCACAATCTACGCTTGGTTTACTTCCAAATAATGAAGACAGAAATCCACCTGATTGCCCAATTGGATCCCAGCCTAAGCCAACCTGTAATTTTGCTACTCCTGGTTGTCCCTTCGTTAAATCAATCTTTTGTCCTTTTTCTAAAATAATAGGCATAAGCTTCTTCCTTTCTACAAAGTATTCTCCTAATCGGAAAATATTGTATTCTTCCCTTATATTGTAGCATTATTCGTCGACTGAGAAAAAGAATAAATTCTCAATTATATGAAAACACCTATATCATTTATTTATAACGATGTAAGAAGTGGTAAATTGATCCAATCATTCCTGCATGATTCTGATTTTGCGCAAGTTTAATCTCACAATTACTATAAATCTCGTGATTCAAATATTTTCGTACCTCTTCTTTCACTTCTTCTAAGAAGAGATCGCCTCTTTCAGTAATCCCACCACCAATAATAATTGTTTGCGGATTAAAGATATAAGCAAGATTACTAATTCCAATTGCTAAATGTCTAAAAAATATTCGAACGGCGTGTGTAACTTCTTTATCCTTCTGATCATATAATTCAAAAATTGTTTTACCATTCCAATCACCGCTACCTTTATACTTCCGCACAAGATGAATTAATCCTGAAATCGAGGCAACTTCTTCAAATGGCTTCCCTTCAATTAACATATTCCCCCATTCACCGGCACTAAACGAATGACCTCTGTACAGTTCCTTATTAATAACAATAGCTCCCCCTATTCCCGTTCCAAGGGTAAACATAATGAAATTCCTTTCATCCTTTCCAATACCTTGCCACTGCTCTCCAAATGCAGCACAATTGACGTCGTTTTCAATGGATATAGGAACTTTTAATACTGTTTGTAATCTATCAATAATAGGAATACCAGCATAGCGTGGAATATGATCCACGCCGCCAGTTATTATTCCTTTATGAATATCTACAATTCCAGCTGTACTAATGCCGATTCCAGAAACAATATGTTCATTCATTAATTGCTCCGCCAAACTAATAAGCTTTTGAACGATTTGTTCTCCTCCTAAATGAGCTTCTGTTAAGGTCGTTTTCTGATTTAATAATATCCCTAGTTCCGAAACAATCCCATATTTAATCTGCGTACCACCAATATCAAATGCGATATATTTTTTCACACTGTCACTTCCTCTAACATTATGAATTTCATTCTGCTGCATTGAAATGATGATGCTTTCTTTTAATAAGAGTTTACAAGATTTACAGACCCAGCTTTTACGTAGACACTATTGTATACTTTATTATCTGAAACGATTTCATAATATGACCCTTGCGGTGTGTTAATTGTTTTCTTAATAGCTACCATAATGTTCCGAGATGTCGTTCCAGTCTGCTCTCCAGCCATACTTTGGAATACTGGAGAACCTGCTGTCAGCGTTCCAAGTCGATATTTATTTAAGTCTTTACTTCCATTCATTGAATCAATTCTATACATAAGTGAGGCAATTTGCTGCCCCCAGTTTTCATCACTTGCATACATAACATTCATGCCTTGCGCCTTATCACCTAAGTTTCCACCATTGTATGTATTTCCACTTGGCGTTAAGTAATGTTTATCTATATATGCAGCACAAAAATCAATGCCTTCTTCCCATGTCTTAAATCCAGTCGCACCATTATATGGGTCTGAGTCTACTGCTCTAAAGCCAAATAAATTTTTCTTATCTTGTGCAATACGACTCGTTCCCCAGCCAGATTCTAAAATTGCATGTGACACTAAGTATCCGGCGTTCATCTCATACTTCTCTGCTGCCCTTACAAAATATTCTCCTAATCCAATAAGTGGGCTATTTGCATTAGATTTTCGTAAGAAATCATCTATCTCATCTCCTGTATAAGTAGATGTTGCACGGAGTGGCATATACTCAAAATATTGATAACTATCTTGTCCCCCAATTTGCTTCTTATCGAAAGCTTCGTAACGCTCTCCTTCTTTTAAATGCTTCTGAGCATTACCAATTTGATACGTTGCATATTTATCATTTGCAGGGTTGTATACATAATGATATAACTTGCCATTTTTAGTTGCATAGTACGATGTTTTTTCACCAGTCATTGCCGGATGTAATGTAACATCATTTATATTCACATAACCTGTCATACCATCAATTTTGACATGAATACGATCACCAGTAGCTTTCACAAATTTCAAGTCGGCCCCACCTTTTACATATGTGAGCTTCTTCCCTGTCGCAATGTCATAAATATTAACAACACCATTTGCACGAACGAAACCTTGCTTCATATTTACAACTTTACCGTCACTTGTAATATAAGCATCTTCTTTCATATTTTGCATAATTCGCGTTGCTTCTACTTCATTTGGCTTCTGTACCTTTTGTGATGAAGTAACAATTTCATAAGAGGATGAACCTTGTTTAACCTTTAAAAACTGTAATGAGACGTAACCTTCACCACCGTTAAAACGGATTTTTGCCCAACCATTTTCTTTTCCCATTATTGTAACAGTCTCTCCATTCTTTAAATGACCAACAGCTGCCATCCCTGTCGATGGGCCTTTACGAACATTTAATAGAGAAGCATTTACAACAGCTCGTTCTTCTGTTACTTGCTCAGGATTCATTGGGTTCGTTGGATTTGTTGAATCTGTACCAAGTGTTACAAATTCTAGCGATACATAGCCTTCTTTTCCTTTGTAACTTATTTTCGCCCAGCCGTTTGCTTTTCCTAATATTGTTACTTTTTCACCATTTTTTAAGCTTCCTAGAATTGAACTGCTTGTATTTGCCTCACTTCTTACTCGCAAGCTTGTTGCGTTGACTTTTCCAACTTCTTGCGTCCCATTTGTAATGTTTTCTGCTGGCTTCTCTTCTTGTTTTCCTGCTTCTAACTTCACAAACTCTAACGATACATAGCCTTCTTTTCCTTTGTAACTTATTTTCGCCCAGCCGTTTGCTTTTCCTAATATTGTTACTTTTTCACCATTTTTCAAGCTTCCTAGAATTGAACTGCTTGTATTTGCCTCACTTCTTACTCGCAAGCTTGTTGCGTTGACTTTTCCAACTTCTTGCGTCCCATTTGTAATGTTTTCTGCTGGCTTCTCTTCTTGTTTTCCTGCTTCTAACTTCACAAACTCTAACGATACATAGCCTTCTTTTCCTTTGTAGCTTATTTTTGCCCAGCCGTTTGCTTTTCCTAATATTGTTACTTTTTCACCATTTTTTAAGCTTCCTAGAATTGAACTGCTTGTATTTGCCTCACTTCTTACTCGCAAGCTTGTTGCGTTGACTTTTCCAACTTCTTGCGTCCCATTTGTAATGTTTTCTGCTGGCTTCTCTTCTTGTTTTCCTGCTTCTAACTTCACAAACTCTAACGATATATAGCCTTCTTTTCCTTTGTAGCTTATTTTCGCCCAGCCGTTTGCTTTTCCTAATATTGTTACTTTTTCACCATTTTTTAAGCTCCCTAGAGTTGAACTGCTTGTATTTGCTTCACTTCTTACTCGCAAGCTTGTTGCGTTGACTTTTCCAACTTCTTGCGTCCCATTTGTAATGTTTTCTGCTGGCTTCTCTTCTTGTTTTCCTGCTTCTAACTTCACAAACTCTAACGATACATAGCCTTCTTTTCCTTTATATTCAATCTTTGCCCAACCATTTGCTTTTCCTAAAACCGTTACTTTTTCATTTTTTTGGACATAACCAATCATTGAACTACCTAAAACTGGGCTATTGCGTACATTCAAACGAGTTGCCGTAACAGTTCCCTCTTCTTTTTGTCCATTATTAATTGTTGGTTGTTGCTGTTTTTGTTCAGCACCTGGGTTTTTACCCGACAATTTTAAAAATTGTAATGAAACATACCCCTCTTTTCCATCGTGAGAAATTTTAGCCCATTCTTTTTCCTGACCTAAAACCTTTACAGTTGTTCCTTGTTTTACTGTCCCTACAACTTTACCTTGAGTTGTAGGTTGTTCACGTATATTTAGGTTTGTTGCATTTACTGTCGCTAAATTATCACTTTCTGCAAAGGCATGAGTCGAAACAAAAGATGCTGCTGTTGCTAGAAATGTACCTGTTATGATTTGTTTTGTTGTTTGCTTCATAATTTTTATAAGAATATAAGCAATCCTATATTCTTCAGCCCTCCCTTTTTTAATTTGTCTTACTATTAATCTTAACATATCATTTTAAAATATTTATTCTGAATATACAAATATAATCATAAAAATTTTATAAACATCTTTTTCTATATATCGGTTTTTTGCATAAAATCCTTTTCCATACGAAATATTACAAAAGGGTGTATTTTATTTTCAGAAGGAAAGCGATGACAAAAATCACAATTTTAGCATTAACACTATCCCTATCCTTTTTTAGTAGTTTAAATGTCGGTCATACCGCTAAACAAGATTTTCACCAAGTAGATAATAATGCAGTCGCACAAGACGGTGATGATTCACAAGAAAATGGCTCCCAAGGCGGTAACAAATCCAAAAGTGGTCAAATAAAAGGAGAAAACACTTCAAAACAAGGTGATAAACTACCTAATACTTCAACTCATTATCCTGCCTCAATTTTAATGGGACTTTCTACGTTCTTACTTGGTATTACACTATTTGTTCGTCGAAAAAAAGTAAAGTAATTAAACAAAAATAATTCATATAAAAAATATAAATGGACTTTGATTTGAAATAGTATAGATTCAATATCAAAGTCCATTTTAACTATCTATAGATAAGAAAAATTATTAATATGCTTTCCCCCAATACACCATATGCTTTGCTTTTTTGTCACAACAGATACATTCTTCTGCTAAGCACTCCTGTTCAAATGGTATACAACGTGAAGATACACCAACTTCTTCTTTTAATTTCTCTTCACAAGCAAGATTTCCGCACCACATCGCCTTAATAAATCCTTGTTTTTCATCAGCTAATTTCTTCATTTCTTCAAAACTTGTCACACTATATGTGCTCTCATCACGAAATGCCTTCGCCTTTTTCAATAAAGAATGATGAATTTCATCAAGTAACGATGTAATACGTTCTTCTAATTGATCCATTGATATGAATTCTTTTTCTTTTGTGTCACGCCTTACAAGTACTACTTGGTTCTTTTCAATATCCTTTGGTCCAACTTCTAATCTAATTGGAACACCCTTCATTTCATACTCATTAAATTTCCATCCAGGTGTTTTATTGCTAGCATCTATTTTTACACGTGCAACCTTTTGAATGCGTCCTTGTAACTCTGTTGCTTTTTCTAAAACTCCTTCTTTATGCTGAGCGATAGGTACGATTACAACTTGTAATGGTGCAACCTTTGGTGGCATAACAAGTCCATTATTATCACTATGAACCATAATAAGTCCACCTATCATTCTTGTTGATACACCCCAAGAAGTTTGATGTACATATTGCCACTTACCATTACGATCTAAAAACTTAATATCAAATGCTTCAGAGAAGTTCGTTCCAAAATTATGAGATGTTCCTGTCTGAAGTGCTTTTCCATCATGCATTAAGCTTTCAATCGTATAAGTCGCTTTCGCTCCTGCAAATTTTTCTTTATCTGTTTTTTGTCCTTTAATAACTGGAATTGCTAAATACTCTTCACAGAAGGAAGCATATAAATTTAAAATATTTAATGTTTCAGTTTGAGATTCCTCTGCGGTTTCATGAATTGTATGACCTTCTTGCCATAAAAATTCAGTTGTGCGAAGGAACGGTCTTGTCGTTTTTTCCCAACGAACTACTGAACACCACTGATTATATAATTTCGGTAAATCATTATAAGATTGAACAATTTTTGAAAAATGCTCGCAAAATAGCGTTTCAGATGTCGGACGTACACAAAGTCTTTCCGCCAGTTTCTCATCTCCACCATGCGTAACCCATGCTACTTCAGGAGCAAAACCTTCAACATGATCCTTTTCTTTTTGCAGTAAACTCTCTGGAATAAACATTGGCATATATACATTTTCATGACCGGATTCTTTTAATTTTTCATCCATCACTTTCTGCATATTCTCCCACAATGCATAGCCATATGGACGTAAAATCATACAGCCTTTCACACTTGAATAATCAACAAGCTCTGCTTTTTTTACAATATCGGTATACCACTGCGCAAAGTCTTCCTCCATCTTTGTAATGGCCTGTACTTGTTCTTTTGCCATAATCATTTTTCCTCCTTTTGAAAATAAAAAAAGCCCGTGTCCCCAAATAGGGACCGAGCTTTGCCGGCGTTACCACCCTGATTCATACACAAAAAACTGAGTATGCTCTCTTTTTGATAACGGGAATTTCCCGCTGCATATGCAGAACTCAAAGGTAGGTTCCATATCGCCTTTTTAAGAATCTTTCAGCCAAAGGGATTCTCTCTCTACAAAAAAAGGTGAGACATGTACTAGTCCTTTTTCATCGTTATAACGAAATAAATTTGTTGAATATCATAATATAGATTTTATTTCAAAACAAGAGTTACTTTTCTTATTTTTATATATTCTTTTCATTTATTTTTGTTTTATACGTAGCTTTTCCTAAACACTTTTACCATTTGGTGAGCAATCATTCCAATAAGTGTACCGATTAAAACAAAGAAACAAATAAATCCATAACCCATTCCTTCCCATCCTCCAATAACGATCATTGTAACAGGAAAAAATGCTAAACAAAGAAGTATTACAATAAGGGAGAATATAATATCAAACTGTTTATTCGGAAAACGTCTCTTTAGTAAATATGAAATAGCAAATACAAGGAAAATGGTAATACCTCCGATGATATAAAATATACCAAAGCCATCCATCCAATCCATGCTATTCCCTCCTTCCATTCATTTCCGTATAATAATTATTATATGTTTAATTTTTCTGAAAATAAACAATAAATTTTATTCAAAAACGTATTTTTATTACTAGGTATTAATAGTAATATATGAGAATAGGTTTTATATAATCGGGAGGTCTACTCTATGAATAAACCATTAACGAATCGTGTCATTATTTTATCTTTTGACTGTTTATCAGCTTTAGATTTTCCTATATTACAAAAACTTCCTCATTTCCAATATTTAATAAATAAGGGTGCGATTGCGAAAAAAGTAGAGCCGATTTATCCTTCTGTAACATATCCGAGCCATACAACCATCGTAACCGGCAACTACCCTAATAAACATGGTGTTGTCAACAATACGTTACTTCAACCAGGCCGTGAGTCACCAGATTGGCATTGGTATCGTAAATCTATTAACGGAACAACATTATATGATGAAGCACACAAAGCCAATTTAACGACAGCAGCGCTTCTATGGCCTGTTACTGGTAGAGCAAAAATTGATTATAATTTACCAGAAATTTTCCCAAATAGACCGTGGCAAAATCAAATTTTAGTTTCATTATTTAGCGGTAGCCCACTATATCAACTAGATCTGAATCATCGCTTTGGTCATATAAGAAACGGATTGTCACAACCTGAGCTTGATGATTTCGTTCTCGCTTCTGCTGTGCATACAATTCATACAAAAAAGCCTAATGTGATGTTCGTACACTTTACTGATTTAGACACACAGAGACATTATCATGGCTTTTCTTCTAATGAAACAAAAGCCGCTATTCATAGACACGATGAACGTTTAGGAAAAATTATTCATGCATTAAAGGAAAGTGGTATATATGAGGAAAGTACAATTATTGCACTCGGTGACCATAGCGCTTTAAGTGAAAATAAAGCAATTCAATTAAATGTTCTCTTCCATCAAAAAGGACTCCTATCCGTAAATAAAAAAGGAAAATTGATAGATTGGAAAGCTTATTGTCAAAGCTGTGATGGATCTGCCTATGTACACGTAAAAGATAAAAATGATACCGAAACTATTAGAGAGGTTCAACTTCTTCTTGAAGAGCTTCTTCAAGATAAAGAAAGCGGTATTGAATTTATCCTTCATGATGAAGCTGCAAAAGAACGCGGTGCCGATGGCAATTGCTTATTTATGATAGAAGCCAGAGAAGGGTATTATTTCATTGAAAATTATGTAGGTGATTTCATAAAAGAAATTACTAGAGAAGATGTAACTTCTAGTAAAAAGTATACGTTTGGTACACACGGATACTCTCCAACAAAACCTAACTATGAAACAATTTTTATGGCCGCTGGAAAAGGAATTCGAAGCGGGGTTATCGTCCCATATATGAGGCTCATCGATGAAGGCCCTACTATTGCACGATTACTCGGTTTGCACTTAGGTGAAACAGATGGAACCGTCATAGAGGATTTACTTCAATTGTAAAGAAATGTGTATATATGTAAAATCTATGTAAAAATTAACCTCGTTTCTCTTTTTACAATTTTTATTTTTGTACACTATTATTAGAACAAATTTAAGGAGGAACATTATATGAAAAAAATGTCCAGACAAGAAAAAAGCTGGATATTGTATGATTGGGCAAATTCGGTATATTCGCTCGTCATTACAACTGCATTATTTCCGATTTACTTCAAAGCAGCCGCAAAAGAAGCTGGACTATCTGGAGCAACTTCAACAGCCTTTTGGGGATATGCAAACTCGTTCTCCACACTTTTAATTTCTATACTTGCTCCTATCCTTGGCACAGTTGCTGATTATAAAGGATTTAAAAAACGCTTTTTCACATTCTTTTTTGGACTCGGTATTATTTTTACAAGTATGTTAGCTGTTGTTCCAACATCTCAGTGGTACTTATTATTAGGATGTTATATGCTCGCGCTAGTCGGATTTGCTGGAGCAAACATTTTTTATGATGCATTTTTAGTGGATGTTACCTCTAAAGATAGAATGGATCGTATTTCAACGAGAGGCTTTGCATTAGGGTATATTGGAAGTACGATTCCTTTTATCGGTTGTATCGCTCTTATTATCCTTGCACAAAAAGGGACTATCCCCTTATCTGTTGGCATTGCTAGTCAAATTTCCTTTGCAATTACAGCTCTTTGGTGGGGACTATTTACAATTCCAATGCTCAAAAATGTGGAACAGATAAACTATATTGAACGTCATCCAAAACCAATTACAATGAGCTTTAAACGACTTGCTAGCACTTTTAAAAATATTAAAGAATACAAAACTATATTTATATTCTTAATCGCTTACTTTTTTTATATTGATGGCGTAGACACAATTATTACTATGTCCACTGCTTATGGAACAGACCTTGGTATTAGTGCAACTAACCTATTAATCATTTTATTTGTAACACAAATTGTCGCTTGTCCATTCGCTTTACTGTACGGAAAACTATCAGAAACATTTACCGGTAAAAAAATGCTATATGTCGGTATTATTATTTATATCATCATTTGCACATACGCTTATTTCTTAAAAACAACGCTTGATTTTTGGATTTTGGCCATGCTAGTAGCTACTTCCCAAGGGGGTATTCAAGCACTTAGCCGCTCTTATTTTGCAAAACTAGTACCGAAAGAGTCCGCGAATGAATTCTTTGGATTTTATAATATCTTTGGTAAATTTGCAGCAATTATGGGTCCGGTATTAGTAGGTATCACAACGCAATTAACAGGAAAAACAAACGCTGGTGTACTTAGTATTATTGTGTTATTTATTATCGGCGGAATTCTTTTAACAAAGGTACCTGAAAATGATACTTCCGTTACAACACCTACTCCTAACTCTAAAACAATATAATAAAAACATCCTCTTCTCTTATGAAGAGGATGTTTTTATTCGTTTTCACCGATAACGCTTTACAATTAAAAACTCTACAGCTGGCTTTACAACTATGGCAGCACATAAAGCAAATAAAAGTGGTATATGATGAAAATCAATCCATGTATTAAAACCAACTGAGGCAAAAAACAAACCGAAAATTAAAATGACTAATACGTAATATGTAATATTCGTACTTGTTTTTAATACATGTTTCTCTAAATCCTCTTGTTGTTCTTCCACATCTATTTCATCAACATTATACAAAGTTAAATATTTAAAAATATAGTGTAATGCTATACTACAAAGAAACAAAGCATACCAATTCACTCGAAGCTCAGTTAACCAATAGTAAAGTGCAAATGCAAGTGCACATACTCCGACAAGGAGCATCATACAAAAACTTATTTTACTCTTCCCCAACGATTTCTCCCCCTACTGCTTATACAAAAATAATTTATCGACAGTTGTTCCTAATACTTCGGCTAAACGAAATGCTAACGCTAAGCTTGGATCATATTTATTATTCTCAATTGCATTTATCGTCTGTCTTGAAACTTTACACTTATCAGCTAATACACCCTGTGAAATATTATTTTCAGTGCGTAATTCATAGATTTGATTTTTCACACCATTTCTCCTAACCTGTAAAATCTTTTTTACAACATCAGTATATAGTTGGTACATTTCATTGTCAAAAGATTCCCATAAGAAAAAGGAGCAGTTCTGCTCCCTTACAATGGCTATTTCGAAGCTAATGAATGATTTCGTTCCTCTTGATTAGTAGCCTCTTCTTTCTTTATTTACATACGTAAAACTAGATCATTATTCGTTCGCTCCATTATGAAATACAAAAGAACCATATTTCTAATCCAAATTGCGAATTGCTGTAAAATATCAGATGCCATAACGAGCATAAATGCTCGATTTTTAAATAAAGCTTTCATTTTCACTCCTCCTTTCATAAACCGACCGTTCAGTCTAATTTGTTTTATAAGAAAAGCCGCTGACTTATTATTCAGCCGCCATCCCTTTTAACAATACATCTATTGCCTTTTTATAAATTCGTTTTAACTCTTTATAATCTAACTCATAGTAAAGTACTCCAAGCCCTGATAATAATCCGTTTACAATATACATAAGGTCGCGAGTATTATCTTCACGGAATTCTCCGGATTGTATACCTGTTCCAATTAATTTCTCAAAAATACCATATGATTCTCTTGTTAAAGCTAGCATTTCATCTAAAATCTCTTTGCTTACAACTTGGCTCATAGAAAACTCTTCTATTGCACTAGAAATTGGTTGCTGTATGTCTTCTACATAATATTCTGCGAGACCATATAATTTCTCAATATTAGTAACATACAACTTCTCTTTTTCATTCCATTTTTCAAGCCAATCATACGTATGCTGTTTTACTACAAATAAAAATAATTCTTCTTTACTTTTAAAATGATAATAAATACTTCCTTTACTTCGCTCTGTAATTTCACAAATTTCTTCCATAGATGTAGCTGCATAGCCTTTTCGTGAAAACAGACTTTCTGCTTTATATGCAATTTCTTTCTTTATCTCTTCTGCGCTTCTTCTCATACTCACACCTCTTTAAACCGACCGTTCAGTCTAATAATAACAAATGAAAAACCTCTTTCGCAAGAGGCTATAGTCCTTATTTACGAAAACGTATTTTCAAACCAAACTCGAATCATATGTATTGTTCCAAATTTAAACCCTAATTTAACAAGAAATACGCCTCCAGCAACTAATACAAATAATGCTACTTTCCCTTTATTTTTCACTTTCGGTTCCCTTCCCATTTCCATTCCCCTTTTAATAGCTTTTATAAAATTTTAATCAAACGTTTGTTTAACTGTTATTGTGCATATGCAAGCCAACTAATCAAACGTTTGTTTAAAAAGAAATACGCCCCCTATAGGGCGTACTTTCATCAATCACCGCCACCGCAGCTACCTCCACTGTCTCCACCAAAGGATCCTCCACAGTCATGTGAGCCACCGCTATCATGTGAACTCTCACCGTCAGATCCAGCAAAGAAAAATAGTGGTGACGAAGTGTTAGATGTATTATGCATATTACTCTTTTTAATAAGGTTTACTTTTCTGTTATTTGATCTAACTGCTGTTACAATCATACCGATTACAACAAAAAATAATAATGCTATTATAAATTCCATATAAAAACCCTCCCTTATCTTTCGAATAGTTGCAGTACTCTCTCTATATTTTCAAGTGAAATAAATCGCGATTCACGAAGAATCTCTTTTCCTTCATGAAATAATAGAATCGTTGGTCCTGTAAATACTAAATATTGACCTGAAATCTCTTGCATGTCTTGTAGTAAAATCTCTACTTTCTTCACATAATCGTAATCCTCTAATACATAATTTACTTTCCTTAACATTACATCACAAACACCGCAATTTTCGGTTTTAATAAATAGAAGTACCAATTGTTGTTCTTTAATATATGCTACTAATTCTTCTAATGTTTGGAATCTTTTCATGTTATCCCTCTTAGCGTAATTTACGATATACTTTGTCTTGATACATACGAAATACCGAATTACCTTGAATTTTTCGCTTTTCCATTAACTGCTCGAAACGCAGCGTTTTTGCCGTTAGCTCTTCTCGTAATTTTATTCTCTCCACCTCATCATAACAACAAGCAATCAAATCCTCTATTTTCAATATATCTTTTTGCAATTCCATCTCCGCTGGAATCATTCCTGCATTTTTTAATATTTTATAGCTCATTCTTAGGTCTGGAGGTACCATTGAAAGGTCTTCTAATTGCAGTGGCTTTCCTTTTCCAGGAATATTATCAAGATCCCCATTACGGATTGCTTGACGAACTTTTTCTTCAGCAATGCTCAAGAAAACATCCACGTCATTCCCTCCTTACATATTTTTACTATTATTTTACATGAAATTTCATCCTATCGCTACGTTATTAAGTAATCGTCCGATACAATTCTTTCTCAAATTTTTTATAAGAAACGAAATTTCTCCTCTCTTTTGTTTCATCCTTATAGATAATTTGCATTATTGCCTTCTTTATATTGAGAAAGTCTGCACCCTCAAATAAAGCGTTTACACTAAATCTTACATTTGTTACGATGAAATCACCCCCAACTCACTTGTATAGACTTCGTGATGTCTGTTCTTTTTTTATCTAGACGTTCATACGTCTAGATTCATTTTGATTTATTGGCAAATGCCTTTAAATATATCTTTTTATTTTGAAAGGGGAAATGACTATGAGGTCAAAAAAACTTACACTACTATTCCTATCTCTGCTACTCTTCTTACCTCTTTTTCTTACAAACTTTATTACTCCTAATCTCGCATCAGCTGATTCACCAAAAACAAACCAAAAAATTATTGGGTACTTTCCTTCATGGGGTATCTACGGTCGTAATTATCAAGTTACTGATATCGATGCATCAAAACTTACTCATTTAAACTATGCTTTCGCCGATATTTGCTGGAATGGGAAACATGGAAACCCTTCTACACATCCCGACAATCCTAATAAACAAACGTGGGCATGTAAAGAGTCCGGCGTACCACTGCAAAATAAAGAAATCCCTAATGGTACTCTCGTACTAGGCGAACCTTGGGCTGATGTCAATAAATCTTTTCCTGGTTCAGGAACAACTTGGGAAGATTGTGATAAATATGCCCGCTGCGGAAATTTCGGTGAATTAAAACGATTAAAAGCTAAATATCCTCACTTAAAAACCATTATTTCAGTTGGGGGCTGGACTTGGTCTAATCGTTTTTCTGATGTAGCCGCTGATGAAACTACTAGAAAAGTATTCGCAGAATCTACAGTAGCTTTCATTCGTGAATACGGATTTGACGGTGTCGATTTAGACTGGGAATATCCAGGTGTTGAAACGATTCCGGGAGGTAGTTATCGACCGGAAGATAAACAAAATTTCACCCTTCTTCTTCAAGATGTAAGAAATGCTTTAAATAAAGCAGGAAAAGAGGATGGAAAAGAATACTTATTAACAATTGCCTCGGGCGCAAGTCAACGTTATGCAGATCATACAGAACTAAATAAAATCTCTCAAATCGTCGACTGGATTAACATTATGACATATGATTTTCATGGTGGATGGGAAGCGACTTCTAATCATAACGCAGCGTTATACAAAGACCCTAACGATCCAGCAAGTGATACGAAATATTACGTAGATGGAGCTATAGAAATTTATAAAACTGAAGGGGTTCCAGCAGATAAACTTGTATTAGGTGTACCTTTTTACGGCCGTGGCTGGAAAAGTTGCGGAAAAGATAATAATGGACAATATCAACCTTGTAAACCAGGTAGTGATGGAAAACTAGCTTCTAAAGGAACTTGGGATGATTATTCTACAGGTGATACAGGTGTATATGATTACGGCGATTTAGCGGCTAATTATGTAAATAAAAATGGCTTTGTACGCTATTGGAACGATGCAGCTAAAGTACCTTATTTGTACAATCAAACTACAGGAACGTTTATTAGCTATGATGATAATGAATCTATGAAATATAAAACAGACTATATAAAAGCAAAAGGACTAAGTGGTGCAATGTTTTGGGAACTGAGTGGTGATTGCCGCACAAGTCCAAAATATAGCTGTAGTGGTCCAAAATTACTAGATACGTTAGTAACAGAATTACTAGGTGGACCGATTAACCAAAAAGATACCGAAGCGCCAACCAATGTTAAAAACATTACTATTACAAATAAAAACTCAAATTCAGTTCAATTAAACTGGACTGCATCCACTGATAACGTAGGAGTTACTGAATATGAAGTTGCTTCTGAAGTCGAAAAATGGACTACGAAGACAAATAACATTACAATCAAAAACTTAAAACCTAATACAGAATATACCTTTTCAGTCATAGCAAAAGATGCTGCTGGGAATAAGTCACAACCTACTTCTATTACTGTCAAAACAGATGATGCTAATACAACACCGCCTGGTGGAAATGGTAATGTGACATTTTCAGTCACTTCAAATTGGGGAAGTGGTTATAACTTCTCTATTATCATGAAGAATACCGGAACGACACCTATTAAAAACTGGACATTAGAATTTGATTATAGCGGCACTTTAACACAAGTTTGGGATTCTAAAATTGTTAGTAAAACAAACAATCATTATGTCATTACTAATGCGGGATGGAATGGTGAAATTCCTCCTGATGGAACAATTACAATTGGTGGTGCTGGAGCAGGAGTTCCAGCAGAAATTCTCAATACTATTATAAGCAGTAACTAACATTTCACTCCCCTTAATAGAGATAATATTCTTCTTTATTAATGGGAGCTTTCTATAGATCATTACTTTCTCCTAGTTTCAAGCTAGAAGTTTCATACGAAATCTCCTCGACACCAACTTTTTATTTTCAAGATTCATTTTATAATCAAACTTATGTAACGATTTATTTCTATAGTTAAATTCCAATGTGAACTTCTTGTTAATCTTACATTAATATCCTGTAAATACCCTTGTTTTCCAATGAAAATCACATTATTCTTTACTTACAGGAACAATTGTAGAAAATGCACGCTTATACGCGCACCATAAGAGTTCTTTTTCTACAATTTTTCGTTTAGGAGTTCTCAAAAATCATGTTAATCAAAAAAGAGGCATTAACCTTTAAAAGTTAATACCTCTTTTCTGTAATTTGT
The DNA here is from genome assembly GCF_000746925.1 of Bacillus clarus. GTDB lineage: Bacteria > Bacillota > Bacilli > Bacillales > Bacillaceae_G > Bacillus_A > Bacillus_A clarus. The sequence goes on along the minus strand of NZ_JMQC01000008.1, from coordinate 2,755,868 downwards.
ATTATCTTAAGCCCCACTCTTCTATATTCCATATTTTCGTAATCCACTTTTCATAAAAAGAAGGCTCGTGCGAAACAATTAAAATAGTTCCTTTGTATCGATTCAACGCCTCCTGCAAGGCTTCCTTAGTCTCTATATCCAAATGATTAGTTGGTTCATCCAAAACTAAAACATTGCTTTTAGATACGATAAGTTCACATAAACGGACTTTCGTTTGTTCTCCACCACTTAATGAATGGCTAGGTTTTAAAATATGTTCTTCCTTTAATCCACACTTTGCTAAAGCTTGCCGAATTTCTTTTCGTGTCATATCCGGACGTCCTGACCATATTCGCTCTACTGCTGTTATCTCTGTAGCAAATTCCTCTTGTGCAAAATAAGCTGGTTTTACCCGTTCTCCAATATAAACGGAACCATTTAATGGTTTTATTTTTCCTAGTAATGTTTTTAATATTGTTGTTTTTCCTATTCCATTATGGCCAACAATTGCAATCTTTTCGCCTTTTTTTACTTGCAAATTAATTTCTGGAAAGAACGGTTCTTTATAGCCGATTTGAATTTTCTCCGCCTGTAATATACGGCTCACCGGTTCAATGTGCACTTGAAAATCAAAACATGCACGAGATACATCATTAGGTTTTCCAACCTTTTTCATTTTCTCCAATACCTTTTCACGACTTTTTGCTTGCTTTGCTTTTCGAACTTTATTTTTCCGAATAAAGCTCTCTAAATGTGTAATCTCTTTTTGTTGTTTTGTATATGCCAATTGTAATTGCTTCTTTTGTAGTTGGTAGCTTTGCAAAAATTGTTCATAATTCCCTGAATAGCGTTTAATGATTTGTTCTTCTAAATGATAGATGCCGTTCGTAATATTATTTAAAAACACTTCATCATGCGAAATAACAATATAAGCATTCTCATACATTTTTAAATAGGTTTGTAACCATTCTATATGAACTGCGTCTAAATAGTTTGTCGGCTCATCTAACAATAAAACATCCGCCTTCTCCAAAAGAAGTTTCCCAAGTAATAACTTTGTACGTTGGCCCCCACTTAATTTTGAAACGTCCTTTTCCATACCTAACTCAATCAAACCTAAACCGCCCACTACCTCTTCAATTTCTGTATGAATTTGATAAAAATTAGAACTTTCGAGTATACTTTGTAGCTCTCCATACTGTACTAATAATTTTTCTAATTCATTTGTTTTCGCCATCTCTTCCGTGATTTCTAGCATTTCACGTTCAATTGTATACAAATCCGAAAATGCACTTTGTAAGTAGTCCTCAATCGTTACCCCCTCTTGTAAATCCGCATGTTGCTGTAAAAAGCCAATTTTCACACGAGGAAACCATTCAACTATTCCATCATCATGTATCATTTCACCTGTTAACAGACGCAATAATGTTGATTTTCCTACGCCATTCCTACCTACAAGTCCAACATGTTCACCTTTTAATAATCGAAAACACGCATTATATAAAATCGTCTTCTCTCCATATGAATGCCTTAAATTTTCTACTGTTAATATACTCATTTTTGCTCTCTCCTTTACTTATGACTAACAAGCCAAATAGAGAGAACAGCAAAATAAAGACCCTATTTAATTGTTTATATAAGAAAATGGGTAAGGTGAATACACCTTACCCATTACAATTCATTATCGTAAAAAAGGATTAAGGCTCTTTATCTACTGTCTTCAATTTAGCTTAATCTTTAAAAATGGGCAGACTCCTCCCATATCAAGCTAAAACCATTTGAAGCACAGTTGATAAATTCATCTTATCCTTTCACTCCTTTAATATTCATTATTTCTTTATAATACTAGTGTAAGCGAATCTCTTATATTCTATTCTCGTTTTTTTCTTATGTTCCTTTTTATTATTTTCATTTTCTGTAAACATTTCTTTATACAGATTTTCTAACGCATATCGTTTCATCATTTTTCCTTCTAAATAAAAAAGTCTCTTAACAGCCATTACATTAAAGCTGTTAAGAGACTTTTATTACTTTCTCATATAAGGAGCTAATATCTTTAAAATTTCTGCCTTATCTTCTTTTAGCTCAAGAGATGTTAACATATCCATCGTTCTCGGGCGGGATAATTTCACATGTACTTCTCCTACAATTGATGCTGGTCTTTGTGACAAAATAAATACACGATCAGAAAGTAAGATTGCCTCATCTAAGTCATGTGTAACCATAACGATTGTTTGCTTTTCTTGATGCCAAGAATTTAAAAGCCAACGATGTACTTCCATTTTTGTGAACGCATCTAACTTTCCAAACGGTTCATCAAGTAACATAATAGGCTTTTCACATAAATACGTACGAAGGAAACTAATTCTTTGACGCATACCACCAGATAGTGCATCTGGATAGTGATCCGCATATTCATCCAGCTCAAATTGTTTTAATGCTTCTAGTCCTTCTGCAAGCCGCTGTTTCTTTGGCTTACCTTCAATTTCTAATGGCAGAACTATATTTTGCAAAGCAGATCGCCACGGAAGTAATAAATCTTGTTGTGGCATATAACTAACAACATCTTGGGTTTGCACCTGTTTATCGCTATATGTCACATCTCCGCTCGTCGGCTCTTCAACACTTGCAATCATATTTAATAACGTGCTTTTTCCACAACCACTTGGACCTACAAAAGAGACAAACTCTCCCTCTTTTATGGAAGCACTAATGTTTTCTAATACGTTCTTGCCATCGAAAGCTTTTACAACTTCTTTTATTTGTAATCCGCTCATTTTTCACTTGGAAGGAATTCATTTGTAAAGGCATCTTTTACATCAATTTTCTTTTTTATAACTTTATTATCATATAAGAAATTCATGTAATTCGTCCAAATTTCTTCCTTCTGTACTCCCCATGCTTTTGCATCATCTTGATACTTTGTACTTAACCATTTTTGACTTTCTTGTACTAAGTCTTTATTCACATCTGGAACATTTTTAATTAAAATGTCCGCAGCTTCTTTCGGTTCTTTAATTGCAAAATTATAACCTTCTGTCGTTGCAGTCATAAACTTTTTCACGAAGTCTTTATCTTGCTTCGTATGCTTTTCACTTGTAATAATAACAGGACTATAAAAATCGAGTGCTGGATCTAAATCTTTCACCATAATTGTGTTTAATTCTTTTCCTTGACGTTTTGCTTCAATACCATCCCAACCGTAATAAATCCACTCAAAGTCTGCGTCGCGACCAATTGATTTAAAGAAATCTGTTTGGCCAAGAATAATTTTTTCAACCTTATTAAAATCTGCTTGATGCTTGTCCATAATCGTCTTTAACGTCGCTTCTTCTGCCGGTCCTCCCCAGCCACCATAACGCTTACCTTCAAAACCTTTCGGTGAAGTAATATTATCTTTTTTAAGCGATGCAAAAGCAGATGTATTATGTTGAATAATTGCACCGACAGAAACAACAGGAATACCTTCAACACGAGCCAATGTTACATTTTCCTGTGCACTGATAGCAAAATCAGCTTTTCCTGAAGCAATCATTTGCTCTGCTGTAACATTATCACCTGGCTGAATGATTTCTACATCCAAGCCTTGTTTTTTATAATAATCTTTCGTCTTCGCTACATATAAACCAGTATGGTTTGTATTTGGGAACCAATCTAAAACAACTTTTACTTTCTTCTCTTTATTTGCACTCTCTTCTTTCTTCGCTGTATTACATCCGGCCACACCAACTGCTAATAATGCCGCTAACATAACCTTTAAACCTTTTTTCATTTTCTGCCGTCCTTTCTGTATATCCATGGTGCTGTTATTCTTGCCATAAACTCTACGATAAAATACAAGAATAATGTCACCATGACGATAATAGCTGCAACACCAAATACTCGAGCTGTTAAAAAGGATTTTGTTGCTCTTGTAAGCATAACCCCTAATCCTTCACTCGCTCCAAGCCATTCCCCAATAATCGCTCCCATCACGCTATATGTAACAGCAATTTTTAAACCTGAGAAGAAGTATGGAAGCACTGCTGGAAATTTTACTTTTTGGTAAATTTGCCATTTTGTCGCCTTCATTGTTTGTAATAACTTCAGCATATTTTTATCTACTGTTTGAAAACCTTCTAAAATGCTAAGAGCAATTGGAAAGAAGCAAACGAGAATAACGACCATTACCTTTGGCAACATTCCATACCCAAACCAAATAATAAATAATGGCGCGAGTACAACGATTGGAATTGTTTGCGAAATAACAAGCAATGGATTAATTAAAATACGAAATAGAGGTATTACATCCATAATGATAGCAATACTCGTCCCAAGTAAAATCGCAAAGAATAATCCGATTACAACTTCCTGTAACGTTTGCATTGTATTCGGGAATAATAAGTCTTTCATTCCAATTAATTCTTGAACAATTGCAGAAGGCTTCGGTAAAATCCACGGTTCAATTTTAAACAATGAAACAGATCCTTCCCATATCGCAATGAGAAGGATAAGCCAAATTGTTGTGATTGTTATGTTAGATCGCTTCTGGTTTTGCATATTCATCACGGTACTTCCAAACCTTTTCATCAATCGTTACACCAGTGCTTGGACGATAGTGAATTTTGATAGAAGTAATAACCTCTTCTGCTCCAGCATCGACGCAAGCTTGTTGTGCACGTTTAATGACATCAAGAAGTACATCTAATTCTCCTTCTAATGTTGTTTCCATTGCACCTACTTCATAGCGAACTCCTGATTGTTGAACAACTTCAATCGCTTTATCAACAACAGAATATACATCCTTTGTTTTTGCTTGCGGTACTACTGAAAATGAAATTGTAACTTGTTGTGACATACTGAAATCCCCCTTGCGAAATATGTTTATAAAAAAAGAAAAGACTTTCCTATCACGTAGGAAAGCCTTGTATGCAAGTTATTATAAAATAACATATGCTACATCACTTTAAGTAACTCCCTACGCTGGCATTATCCAGATCAGGTTGAGGGTCGATGTATGCTTACATCCTCTCAGCCAATTGGCTCCCCGGTCCTTAATTCGTTTTCATTGTAGCATGATTTATTTTATTGAACAAACAAAAGTATTATATGCAGTGAAACGTTAATTCGTATTTTTTATCCCTGCTAATGATGAGCCCTCACTAATCATGATGTTACAGGCAACTTACTTCTTCCTAATTTACTGCAATTTAAGGTGGTAGTAACCATAACAACACATAACATAGTGAATTACAAAAAATATATATAAATTCATAAAAAAAAGACCAATGTAAAATAGCACTGGTCAAAACTAACCCTATCCGTCCGGTAACTGGCTAGCTTAGTCCTTTGACCTTAGCTCCGATAGCTTTGCATCCTTATGTTTCCACAAGTTTGCCTTTCTCGCTGAACGAGTTAAACGATATGGGAGTTCTATGAGAATTACAAATTCTCTTTACAAAGATTACAATATAAAAATTAAAATGTCTATTTATTTAAATATATAAATGTGAAATTTTAATGTATTATTTTTTCGAAATAATTTAATAAAATGAGTGAATGTTACTTTTTTTGTGTTATATAATAAAAAAGGTATATAAATAAAGGTTTCTTTCGGATGTTTTGTTAATTTTCGTTAAAATTAAACTATTCAAATATATCTTAATCTATGAATTTCGGAGGTAGTTTATCATGTTTTGGCTACAATTTCTCACCTTGCTACTCTGTATTTTTATTGGCGCACGCCTAGGTGGAGTCGGCTTAGGAGTAATGGGTGGAGTTGGTATGGCAATACTTGTATTTGTCTTCCACTTACAACCTACAGCTCCCCCTATTGATGTTATGCTCATGATTTTAGCAGTAATTACAGCTGCTGGAGCCTTGCAAGCTGCTGGAGGAATGGATTATCTTGTCCACCTTGCTGAAAAAGCATTACGAAAAAATCCAAAGCGCATCACATTTTTCGCTCCTATTGTCACTTATTTATTTACGCTATGCGCAGGGACTGGTCACGTTGCTTATTCTGTACTCCCTGTTATCGCCGAGGTATCACGTGAATCAGGTATTAGACCAGAACGCCCAATGTCAATTGCCGTCATCGCTTCTCAACAAGCGATTACAGCAAGCCCAATCTCAGCTGCTACAGTTGCACTTTTAGCAATGTTAGCTGATTATAAAATCACTTTACTAGATATTTTAAAAGTAAGTATTCCTTCTACTTTCATCGCTTGTATGTTAGCTGCTTTCGTTGCTAGTAAAATGGGTAAAGAATTAAATGAAGATCCGGAATACTTGAAACGACTAAAAGAAGGTATGATTCCAAAACTTGAAGAAAAGAAAGAATTTATAGGTGCAAAGGGTGCTAAATTATCTGTTATCCTCTTTCTATTCGCAACTTTCTTTGTCGTTCTTCTTGGTTCTTTTGAATCCCTTCGTCCAGGATGGATGATTGATGGAAAACTAGTTCGTCTTTCAATGCCAAACACAATTGAAATGGTTATGTTAACAATTGCTGCTCTTATTATTATTTTCTGTAAACCAAATGTGGAAAGCATTGTATCTGGTAACGTCTTTAAAGCAGGTGCTACAGCAGTTGTTGCTATTTTTGGTATCGCTTGGATGGGAGATACATTCTTCAATGGAAACTTAAATATGATTCAAGGTTCCATTCAACATTTAGTGACAAGTGCACCATGGCTATTTGCCATCGCATTATTCATTCTATCTATCTTGCTGTATAGCCAAGCAGCAACAGTGCGTGCTTTAATACCACTTGGATTATCACTTGGTATTCCACCGGCATTACTTATTGCTATGTTCCCTGCAGTAAATGGTTATTTCTTTATTCCAAACTACGGAACAATTGTTGCCGCAATTAACTTTGATCGCACTGGTACAACAGGCATCGGTAAATACGTATTAAATCATAGCTTTATGATTCCTGGTCTTATCGCCACATTTACTTCTATTGGAATTGGAATGCTCTTAATTTCAATCATGTTTTAAAGAAAAAGCACAAACCTTTTATCATTGTAGGTTTGTGCTTTTTTATCAAACGTTTGTTGAAATCTTTTCAATCGATAACTTCTACAGTGTATCCTTTCTTTTTTAAACCGCTCAATACTTCTTCAATATGATTTCTATCTTTCGTTTCTAATGATAAATGTAGTTGCGCATATCCTGGAAATACCTTTGTACCAATCCGTTCTAAATATATATTTAATACATTCGCCTCAAAACTTGTTACAATCTCAAGTAAGTGTTGCAAATATCCAGGTTTATCTTTAATCATTGTTGCGATATGAACGAAACGCCCAGCTTCAACCATTCCATGCTCAATAATACGCGCGATAAAGTTTACATCGACATTGCCACCACTTAGCACTGATACGACCTTTTTTTCTTTTATTGGGATTTTTTGATAAAGTAAAGCAGCCAATGAGCTCGCACCGGACCCTTCGACCAACAATTTATTCCGCTCAAGAAGCATTAACATCGTCCGTGCGATTTCCATTTCATCTACACAAAACACATCGTCCACATAACGTTGCACCAGCTCAAAAGTTAAATCTCCTGGTCTTTTTACTGCAATACCATCAGCCATAGTCGGTGCCCCATCTACTGTTATTACTTTCTTTTCCTGAAGTGATTGCTTCATTCCTGGACAAGCAAGCGCTTGTACACCATATATTTTCACCGATGGCTTTTGTTCTTTAATTGCCATCGCAACTCCTGCAATTAATCCTCCTCCTCCAATCGGACAAATAACAGCTTCTACGTCTTCAAGTTGTTGTAAAATTTCCAGCCCGACTGTACCTTGACCCGCAATCACTGCTTCATCATCAAATGGATGTACAAATTTTGCTCCTGTCTTCTCTTTTAAATCTAGTGCGTAAGCTAATGCATCATCAAATACATCACCTTGTAATTCTACATGAGCGCCATACCTTTTCGTCGCAAGCACTTTACTTAACGGTGCACCTTTTGGCATTACAATCGTACAAGGAATACCGAGCATACTACTAGAGTAAGCAACTCCTTGCGCATGATTTCCAGCGGATGCTGCAACAACACCATTTTCTAAATCACCTTTCTCAAGAGAAACCATTTTATTATAAGAACCACGTACCTTAAAGGAGCCTGTCTTTTGTAAATTCTCAAGCTTTAAATATACTTCATTCTGTGATAATTCACTAAATGTGCTCGAATAATCTAACGGTGTCATATGTACAATGCCTTTCATTTTCTCATAAGCAGCTATAATATCCTGGAATACAATCATGCCTTCGCCTCCGAAACAATATATGTTTATGCATATTAGTTTAAGCGGCATAGTTTGTTTTATACGACAAAAGAACAGTACTTCTCTATTGCAAATATTTTCGCATCAAAAAGCTCTCCTCTATTTTTTCTAAATTACACCCCTAAAAGATTGAAAAGCAAAAATAATAAACAAAAAATCATGCAGCATTTTATGCTACATGATCTTCTCTTACAAACTCTTATTTACTTCCTCAGCTAATTTCTTCGCACTTTCACATGCAGAATCCGCTAAACTAATTGCGGAAATAACTGAAACTCCATCTGCACCTGCCTCGATAACAGAAGATACATTTTCTATTGTAATCCCGCCAATACCGACAATTGGTGTAGTAATACCCTCTTCTCTGAAATGACTTAATCCTTTCGTTCCTTGAACAGCTTTCGTATCCTTTTTTGTACTCGTTGGGAAAATAGGTCCAACCCCTAAATAATCTGCCCCGTTTTCAATTGCCCAGCGTGCCTCTTCAATTGTATGTGTAGATACTCCCACAATTTTATCACCCATTTTTTCACGAACGGATGTAATCCCTTCGTCATCTTGCCCGACATGAACACCGTCTGCATCTAATTCAATAGCTAATTCTACATCATCATTCACAATGAAAGGGACACCATATTCCTTGCAAAGTGCCTGTAATTCCTTTGCAAAATACAATCTATTCTCTCCAGTTAAAGCATTTTCTCCCTTTTCACGAAATTGAAAAAGTGTCACTCCGCCATCTAATGCTTCTTTTAATACGTGTAATGGATCCTTCGTGCAATTATTACTTCCCATAATAAAATACACTTGCAGTAACTTGGACATTTCACTCGTTTCAATGCGCGCCATTTCTTTCATCCCCTCTTACTCTAACTCCTCTATCTTTCCATGCTTCTCAACATCATCTGAAGTCGTATTCGCTAACTGATTTAAAAATTCGATTTGGAAGCTTCCTGGTCCGCTTTCTACCGCTCTGGCAGCTGCTAGTTCTGCTGCTACTCCATAAAATGTTAATGCGGAAACTGCTGCTTTCACATAATCTTTTTCAACTGCTGCAAATGCTCCCATTACAGAAGTTAATAGACAACCTGTTCCTGTAACTTTCGTTAAAATTTGATGACCATTGCGAATCATAAATGTTCGCTCTCCATCTGTAACAATATCTTCTTTTCCAGTAATGACTGCAACTGTATTTAGTTTATCTGCTGCCTGTTTCGCGATACTTACAACATCACCATTTCCAGTACCAGCATCCACACCTTTAATTTCCCATTTCTCATTAATAACATTAGCCATTTCCGCTGCATTCCCGCGGATCATCGCTAAATCTACTTCACTTGGAATATATCTTGCAACTTCCGTTCGATAAGAAGTTGCGCCTGCACCAACTGGATCAAACAATACTGGTATTTGGTGGGTATTCGCTGATTTACCAGCAAGTAACATCGCCTCTACCTCTTCATGGCGCAGTGTGCCCATATTCAAAACGAGTGCGCCAGCAATACTAGCCATTTCTGCTACTTCTTCTTTTGCATATGCCATAACAGGCGATGCTCCTAATGCTAATAAACCGTTTGCTGTAAAGTTTGTTACAACAACATTTGTAATATTATGCACGAGTGGGTTCGACTCTCTCACCAATTCCACTACTTTACTAATTTCTTTAACATTCATGTTTTCATCTCCTAACTTCATGATGGGAGATACACAAAAAGACACTTTGCATACGCAAAGTGTCTGAACATGTGCTTTTACACTCTCCCTACGCTGGCATTATCCAACAGGTTCAAATGGTCAATGACGGATTAGTCATACTCTCAGTTTGCATCCACAAACTCCCATGTGTTTTCTTATTCATCTACTTCAGAGTCTACTCTTATTCTAGTGAAATAACAAGTGCTTTACTTTCGTATGTAAAAAGAGTGATAGGAAGTTCATCCTATCACTCTTTTCACATTATTATTTTAAAGCTTTTGATACTTCTTTTACCATTTCTGATACAGACTCAAGTCCGCCACCAGATAAGTACCAGTAGTTTGCATCAAGGTAAACTACGTTACCGTTTTTCGCAGCATTTGTTTTGCTTACAAGTTCGTTTTCAACTACTTGTTTCGCAGAAGATTTACCGCCTACAACAGCACCTCTATCGATTACGAATAAGTAATCTGGATTTTTCTCAAGAATGTATTCGAATGAAACTTTATTACCGTGTGTATCAGCTTTAACTTCTGGATCAACAGGAGTTACTCCAAACACATCATGAATAATACCGAAGCGAGATTGTGGACCGTATGCACTTACTTGACCATCGTTTGCTAAAATTACTAAACCTTTTTTATCACTTTTCTTCGCTTTTTCATTTAATGCTGCTACATCTTTTTCAACTGCTGCAATTTCTTTTTTCGCTTCATCTTCTTTACCGAAGATTTTCGCTAATGTTTCTGTGTTTTCTTTAAATGATTTCATGTAATCTTTTGTATCTTGTTCTACGTAAATTGTTGGAGCAATTTTTTCAAATTCTTTATATGAATCAGCTTGTCTTCCAGAAATAATAATTAAATCTGGATTCATTTCATTAATTTTTTCGAAATCTGGTTCTTTTAAACCACCAACGTTTGTATACTTTTTATCTTGATATTTAGAAAGGTATTTCGGTGTGCTTTTTTGCGGTACGCCTGCTACTTCAACACCTAATTTATCTAATGTATCTAATGAACCGAAGTCAAATACTACGACTTTTTTCGGATTCGTCTTAACTTTTGTTTCTCCTAATTTGTGCTTAATCGTAATTTCTTTTGATTTACTTTCACTCGCTTCTGTCTTCTTGTCAGTAGAAGCATTATTACTACATGCAACAGCGACGATAGCAAGCATGAAAGTTAATAGTAGCATCGCTAATTTCTTCACTTCAATCACCTCAATAAAATTTTTAAAATTATTTTAAATCGATAGCACCTTAGTACTATCAAAAATAACTTCCTCTTATGAAAAATAAATACAAATGTTATTTCCAGCTATTTCTTCTATATGAATATCCATATCATAAATACTCCTTAAAACATCTGGATCGATAATTTCACTTGTTGGTCCTTCTTTCATTACTTTTCCATCTTTCAAAGCAACGATATGATCGGAGTAGCAAGAAGCAAAATTAATATCATGGATTACGATGACAATTGTTTTCCCAAGTTCTTCAACTAATCGTCTTAACACCTTCATAATCTGTACGGAATGCTTCATATCTAGATTGTTAAGCGGTTCATCTAACAAAATGTATTCAGTGTTTTGAGCAATAACCATTGCGATATATGCTCTTTGCCTCTGTCCACCACTAAGTTGATCTAAATATTTATGCTGAATATCCTCAAGCTCCATATAACGAATAGCTTCCTCAATATGATCCCAGTCTTCCTTTGAAAGATTCCCTTGTGAATAGGGGAATCTACCGAAGCTAACTAATTCTCGAATAGTAAGTCTTAAATTAATATGATTCGTTTGCTTTAAAATAGAGATTTTCTTAGCAAGCTCATTACTTTGCCATTCGCTAATTTCTTTATCCTCGATATAAACCTCACCAGCATCTTTTTTTAGTAATCTACTAATTATAGAAAGAACTGTACTTTTTCCAGCTCCATTTGGACCAATAAAAGACGTGATCTTTCCTTTTGCTATTTTAATAGAGACATCTTCAACAACATTTTTGTTTCCATATTGCTTTGATATATTTCTTACTTCTACCATGACTTGCTCTCCTTTAATAGAAGATAAATGAAGTATACGCCACCAACAAAGTTAACAATGACACTTAAAGTCGTGTTAAATTCGAACACTCTTTCAACAATCAACTGTCCACCTACTAGGGCAATAATACTAATAAAGACGGAACCTATTATTAAATATTTGTGTTTATATGTACGTAAGCATTCACGTGCAACGTTTACTACAAGTAATCCTAAAAACGTAATTGGTCCTACTAACGCTGTAGAAATAGAAACTAAAATTGCAATTACAATTAAAAGCTTCTTCACAACTTTATCGTAGTCTACTCCTAAATTAATCGCTTCTTCTCTCCCGAGTGATAGCACATCTAATAACTTCAGCTCTTTATACACGTAAGCAAGAACCAATACAATTCCAATGATAGATGTCACGAGTAACTCTGTTTTCACGTTATTGACACTTGCGAACATTTTCCCTTGTACAATTTGAAACTCATTTGGGTCAATAAGTACTTGCATAAAGGATGATAAACTTTGAAAGAATGTCCCAAATATTAATCCGATTAAAAGTAGGAAATAAATATTATTTCCTTCTCTCTTAAACAGAAACTTATAAAGAAAGAGTGAGAAAATCACCATTAAACTTACCGATATAAGAAAGTTAACGTTTGTATTCATCATTGCAAAATGCTGTGATCCAAATACAAACACAACAAATGTTTGAATAAACATATAAAGCGAATCTAAACCGATAACACTCGGTGTTAAAATGCGGTTATTACTAATCGTCTGGAAAATCATAGACGAAAACGCAATTGCTCCGCCTGTTATGACCATCGCCAATAATTTCTTACCTCTTCTTGGCAAGGCATAATCTAATGTGTTCATATTTAAGTTAATAAATAAAAATATCCCAATGACTATAACCGATACAATGGCAAGTACTGCCAACATCATCTTATGATTTATTTGTTTTCTATGCTGCATATGCGTTTCTCCTCATCAATAAATAAAGGAAGATTCCGCTTCCGATTACTCCTACTGTAAGACCAATAGAAATCTCGTACGGATAAATTACGACTCTGCCAAGTATATCGCAAGCTAGTACAAAAACCGCTCCTAATAAGGCAGTATGAGGTAAGCTATTTTTCAAATTATCTCCGCGGTAAATAGAAACGATATTCGGAATAATAAGTCCTAAAAATGGAATCATTCCGACAGTTAAAACAACTAATGCAGAGATTAAAGAAACAATAATAAGTCCAATATTTAGTACTCGATTATAATTCATCCCTAAATTCGCAGCAAAATCTTCTCCCATTCCAGCAACGGTAAAACGATTTGCATATAAAAAAGCGATAATTACAAGCGGGATACTTAAATATAAAATTTCATATCTTCCTTTCATAATCATTGAAAAGTCACCTTGTAGCCATGAATTGATATTTTGAATTAAGTCATATTTATAAGCAAAGAATGTCGTAATAGAACTAATAATATTCCCAAACATAATCCCAACAAGTGGAATAAATATCGCATCCTTAAACTTAATTCTCTTTAAAATTTGCATAAATAAAAATGTACCAGCTAATGCAAAGACGAATGCAACAAGCATTTTCTCAAGAGGACTCGCTGTCGTGAATAACATTAACGACACTAACACTCCGAGCTTCGCACTATCCATCGTACCCGCAGTTGTTGGGGATACAAATTTATTTCTGCTCAGCTGCTGCATAATTAAACCGCTTATACTCAGGCTCACACCAGCAACGATAATACTGATTAGACGCGGTAACCTACTGATGAATACAATTTGCATTTTATCTTGATCCCAATGCAAAATATCCTTTAGGCTAATGTCCTTTACACCAATAAAAATAGAAGCAATTGATAAAACAATAAGCATAATAAACAAATATCTTTTTTTCATAGTTTCTTCATGGTGCAGATTATGTTCTGTCGCCATCACTTGATTTTAAACAGATTATAATCCTATCATTTTATCCCCCTCATCTATTTATAGAATGATAGAAATCATAACTCTTATTGATGGAAACCTCCTCTTGCCACTTTCTTTATATACTACGATTAAAATGAATTTCATTATCAATTAAAAATACAATTCATATGTATTAATCCGCTTTATCACATATTATTTTGGCAATATTTTGGTAACCTTCTTTAATGATAATGAAATTCATTTACGATGTCAACGCATCCACCTTAAAATATGACATTCATATCAATCTTTTATTTATATACGTAAAAATTTCAAGTGAGGAATTTCATTCACCCTCCTTCCATTCAATAGTAAAAAGTTAGAATCTTCGACATAACTGTTTCCAAAAAGGATGTATGCTATATTTAACTTATGGAAATTTGAAAGGGTGTTTTAAATATGGCAAAAAGTGTTGTAATTGCTGAAAAACCTTCTGTTGCACGTGATATCGCACGTGTACTGAAATGTGATAAAAAAGGAAACGGCTATCTTGAAGGTAGTAAATATATTGTTACTTGGGCTCTAGGTCATCTCGTTACATTAGCAGATCCAGAAAGTTATGATGTGAAATATAAAAAGTGGAATTTAGAAGATTTACCAATGCTACCGGAACGTTTGAAATTAACAGTAATTAAACAAACTGGAAAACAGTTTAACGCTGTGAAAAGTCAACTACTTAGAAAAGATGTAAATGAAATTATTGTAGCGACAGATGCAGGCCGTGAGGGAGAATTAGTTGCTCGTTGGATTATTGATAAGGTTCGAATTCATAAACCGATCAAACGTCTATGGATTTCATCTGTTACGGATAAAGCAATTAAAGATGGGTTTGCAAGTTTAAAGCCAGGCAAAGCATATGACAACTTATATGCTTCAGCCGTTGCACGTTCAGAGGCAGACTGGTATATCGGTCTTAATGCAACACGTGCATTAACGACTCGATTTAACGCACAACTAAACTGCGGTCGTGTCCAAACACCTACTGTAGCTATCATTGCAGGTCGTGAAGACGAAATTAAAAACTTTAAAGCTCAAACATACTACGGTATCGAAGCTCAAACAACTGACAAGTTAAAATTGACTTGGCAAGATGCAAAAGGCAATGGCCGTAACTTTAATAAAGAGAAGATCGATACGATTGTGAGAAAGCTGGATAAACAAAACGCGACTGTCGTTGAAATTGAGAAAAAGCAGAAAAAATCATTCGCTCCTGGTCTTTATGATTTAACTGAACTACAACGTGATGCGAATAAAATCTTTGGTTACTCTGCAAAAGAAACATTAAACATTATGCAAAAATTATATGAGCAACATAAAGTGTTAACGTATCCTCGTACAGATTCACGCTATATTTCATCTGATATCGTCGGAACACTTCCAGAACGTTTAAAAGCATGTGGCGTAGGAGAATACCGTCCTTTAGCTCATAAAGTATTACAAAAACCAGTAAAATCGAATAAATCATTTGTTGATGATAGTAAAGTAAGCGATCATCACGCGATTATCCCTACAGAAAGCTATGTAAATTTCTCAGCTTTCACAGATAAAGAACGTAAAATTTATGATTTAGTTGTAAAACGTTTCTTAGCCGTTTTATTCCCGGCCTTTGAGTATGAACAACTAACATTACGAACAAAAATTGGTGACGAAACGTTCATCGCACGTGGCAAAACAATTTTAAATTCGGGTTGGAAAGAAGTATATGCGAATCGATTTGAAGATGACGATGCAGCTGACGATGTGAAAGAACAAATCTTACCTCGCATCGAAAAAGGCGATACATTAAACGTAAAACTCATTGTCCAAACATCAGGTCAAACGAAAGCACCTGCACGCTTTAATGAAGCAACATTACTTTCAGCGATGGAAAATCCAACGAAATACATGGATACGCAAAACAAACAACTCGCTGACACGTTAAAATCAACTGGCGGATTAGGTACTGTAGCTACACGAGCTGACATTATCGACAAGTTATTCAATTCATTCTTAATTGAAAAACGTGGTAAAGATATTCATATTACTGCAAAAGGCCGTCAGTTACTTGATTTAGTGCCAGAAGAATTAAAATCTCCTACACTAACTGGTGAATGGGAGCAAAAACTTGAAGCAATTGCAAAGGGTAAATTAAAAAAAGAAGTATTCATTTCAGAAATGAAAAACTATACGAAAGAAATTGTTGCTGAAATTAAATCGAGCGATAAAAAATATAAACACGACAACATTTCAACGAAAACTTGTCCAGACTGCGGCAAACCAATGTTAGAAGTAAACGGCAAAAAAGGCAAAATGCTTGTATGCCAAGATCGCGAATGTGGTCATCGTAAAAATGTATCCCGCACTACAAATGCTCGCTGTCCTCAGTGTAAAAAGAAACTAGAACTTCGTGGTGAAGGAGCAGGCCAAATTTTTGCATGTAAATGTGGCTATCGCGAGAAACTTTCTACATTCCAAGAAAGACGCAAAAAAGAGTCAGGCAACAAAGCCGATAAACGTGATGTCCAAAAATATATGAAACAACAAAAAAAAGAAGAAGAACCATTAAATAATGCATTCGCAGAAGCATTAAAAAAATTAAAATTTGATTAAGCAAAAAGGTTCCTACCGCTCTCGGTAGGAACCTTTTATTTTTAATGAATGATTTTACTTCCTTTTGCATTCTCAACAAATTTTTCACTTGATTTGTTAATTGGTGTTTTCAGTAATAATGCAGCAACAATCATGACTACTACGAAAGCACTTAACACAAGTAGATCTCTAATTACTACATCCCAAAGCATTCCACCTACTGTTTCACGAATGGCACTAATTGCATATGTGAATGGTAAGAACGGATAAATTGCTTGGAAGAACGCTGGTGTCATTTGAATTGGGAATGTTCCACCCGATCCTGCTACTTGCAGTACAAGTAAAATAATCGCCATCGATTTCCCAACGTTTCCGAAAATAGAAACGAGTGAGTATACGATACAAACAAAGACTCCCCCAATAAATAAACTAAATAACACAAACCAGAATTTATCAACTACGTACGTACCGAGTAAGAATATATCCCCCATCGATACGATAAATGCTTGCGAAAGGCCTATCGTTAAGAATGTTAATAGACGTCCAAAGTATACTTCATGGCTCTTATAATTCGCGCCTTCTTCATGTACTTCTACCGTTAATAGTGACACCATTAATAGTGCGCCTACCCATAGTGCAAGCACTGTATAGAATGGTGACATCGCTGAACCGTAGTTCGGCATCGCAAATAATTTATTCTCTTTTAAATTTACTGGATTTGCAAAGTAATCACTTTGCTTTTCAACATCATTTTTCAATAAGCGTATGATGTCTTTTATATCCTCTTCTGATTCAAAATCACGAATTTTATTTGCTAATTCTTTAATCTTTTTCTCAGTAGCTGGCATTTCAGCTTTAATATCTGTTAATTTCTTTTTACCATCTACTAAGCCTTTTGATGAATCTTCTAGTAATTTTTTAACATCTGGAAGCTTTTTGTCTGCTTCGCTTAAAATTTGAGTTGTGTTTTTAGACATACGTTTCGTACGTTCAATTGCTGTGTTAAAGTTTGGAACGATTTCTGAATCATATGTTGCTAAGAAATCTCCTAATTGAGCTGAAGCATTTTTAGTTGCTTCATTAATACTTTCTACAACCTCTTTTGTAGGCTTCTGTCCATTGTTAATTAATGTAGTTGCCTTATTCGTTGCATCTATACCTTTTTGAACAGCATTTTGTGCTTTATTCAATTTTGCAATTCCATTATTAAGGTTTTTGTCACTATTTACATCTGCTAATACCTTATTTGTGCTTTCTAGAACCGGAATCGCATCACCAATTAGATTCTTAGTAGCTTGTAATTCACCATTTAAATTGTTTAAAGCTACTTTTGTGCTATCTAATCCATTAACACCTCTATTATTTACGTCTGCTATAATACCTTCAAAAGTATTTTTTGCCTTATCATATTCATTTTTCACAGTATCGTATGCTCCATTTGCATCAGCTTTCGCTTGATCAACTGTGCTAACTGCTTTTTTATAATCTGCTACAAATGTTTCATTGTAATCTTTTTCAGCTCGATCGATTAAAGCATTAGTTTCATTTAGTTTCTGATTGATTCCATCTCGCACATCTTGTTTTACTTCTTGACCTGTACTAATTACATCATTTAAATGTTTAAATCGATTATTCAAGTCTTGTTGTCCATCTTTAATAGCTGTTAAATGCTCTTTTCTTGTTTTAAAGAAATTTTGACCAAATTCAGTTTGAGCTCCTTGCTCTAAACGAGCCATAACATCAATTACATAAGAAAGATTATCAATATGCGTTTGAAGATTATTAGATATAGTCGCAATATTTTTCTTAGCTATCTCTGGATCAACACTCCCATTTTGTAATCCATTTACAACACTTTGCGCATACGCTGTTCCTGCACGTGCCGAGTTTAAAACATTATTCACTGTTTGATTAATATTTCTTGCAATATTTTTATAACCTTCATCATTCAACTTTGAAAGATCCGGACGCGCTGGAAACTCAGGTAATCCCTTCATACCAGAAAGGTCTATCCCTGGATTCATTAAAAAGTTCGTAAACGTATTTGCTTTATCCATTACATCTTTAGCCGTTGTTAAATGATTTCGTATCGTCCCAGGAGCATTTTGCAATGTTTGATCGTTGTTTGCAAAGAACTTATCTAAATTCCCTAACGCTTCTTGACCATCATTAATAACACTTTCTACAACTGGCAGCTCTTTTTGCGCTACTTTCACAACATCCTCTGCTCGAGTCGCATCATCTAATGCCTTATCCATAAGTGTATTCATTTCTGGGAACTGCGCTTCTAACTTAAATACAAGATCTTTTACTTTCTCGATACTTGGTAAGTTCGTTTCTAAATCGATTCCAAGGTCATTGAAGATTTTAAAAATCTCACCGTTTGCTGTTTTAACAAAGTTTTTACTAATTTCTTCTGTTATACCTGATGCACCTTTAGCAGTAATTTTTGGTGCAATGGCATTTACTTTTTCATTTACATAGTAATCAAGTTCTGGTTTCTTCGGGTTGTCGCTAATAACTGTAGCAATCTTTTCAGAGAAATCTTCCGGAATTGTAATACTTGCGTAATAATCACCACGCTCAACTCCGTAAATTGCTTGCTTCTCATCAACAAATTTCCAGCCAAGATTTTTGTTTTTCTTAAGTGAATCTACAATTTCTTTCCCGATGTTAATGTCTTTCCCTCTCAAGTTTGCCCCAACATCTTGGTTAGAAACCGCAATGGGAACCTCTTTTGTATTTCCGTACGGATCCCAAGAGGCTTTAATGTTAAACCATGCATATAACGATGGTAAAATCATTAGCCCTAATACAATAACAATTGCAGCCCAATGTTTGGCCACATTCCGTAAGTCTGTCTTATAAATACGCCAAATTTGTTTCATATAAGCTATCACCTAATTATATATTTTTCCTTCTTTAGAAAATGATACATACATTTTGCAATTATATCACTTCCTACATCGTGGATTAAACGAAAATGCACTATGTTTCCAATTAAATCTTTTACTTACTTCATTATATAACGAAGTAAAAAAAGTATGCATACAAAATGACCAAATTGGTTTTACATTCAATAATAACAAATATATAGGAAATGTCATAAAAAATACAAGTATTTTATCTTGGAAATACTTGTATTTATAAAAAAACCTCACAGTTTTTCATTATCTGTGAGGTTTTCTTCTATTATATGTCTAATTTAACTTCTACACCGAAATGATCTGAAATTACATTTCGATTTATGCCATTGAAAATGACTTTTGAAGAGTTAACGATTTTACTTTGATTACTTAAAATCAGGTCGATTCGTAAATTTTTTTTATTTTCGTCCCAACCAGCAATTTCACCTTCTACAGTGGTTCCCTCATCATTCTCTATAGCGAGTTCGTACGTATCATACAAGCCTTTTTGCATGAGATAATCATAACCTTCGCCTTGCACGCGAGCATTATTATTAAAGTCTCCCATTAAGAAGGAAAGCTTGTTACTGTTCACATGCTCCATTAAACGATCTACTTGCCCTCGGAATGGTTCTTCATCATCATTCCACCAACCGAGATGACACGAGTAAAATGTTATATTCTCACCTTTATAAGAGATTGTCGCGCTTACAATTTTACGCGTTTTCCAATACGAAGTATCCTTATTTTCTGATACAAAGAAAGTGTCTTCTTTTACGACTTCATGCTTCGTTAGGATTGCTAAACCTTCTTCGTACACATCATAGCCAATATGAGAGAAATCCCAAACGATAGTGTATTCTCTTACATTTAGCGCTCTAAGCTCTTCTAGTAATAAAAGTCCGAAATTATTCTTTTTCTTGTTACCGCATACATTTTCAGCCCTTATAGACTGGCTTACTTCTTGCAGTGCAATAACATCATAATCTTCTTCTTGAATTACCTTAGCAAGATACTTTATTTTTTCGATTTGATTCTCTTCTTGCCAGGAGTGACAATTTAAAGTTAGCAGTTTCATTTTATTACGCACCTAACATATCTTGAATGTCTGATTTTAATACGTCCGCTTTTGGACCATATACAGCTTGTACACCTTTATCCTTTACAATAAGGCCTAAAGCACCGTTTTGTTTCCACTGTGCTTCTGGTGCAACTACATTTAAATCTTTTACTGTTACACGTAAGCGTGTCATACAAGCATCTACGTCAGCAATATTATCTTTCCCGCCTAATAAATCAATAACCTTTGTTGCTAATGAACCATCTTGTACATTTCCTGTTCCTTCTGATGACTCATCTTCATTATCAATATAGTTACCTGCACGACCTGGTGTTGGTAAATTGAATTTTTTAATTAAGAAATTAAATAGTGTAAAGTTAAGACCAAAGAATACTAATGAAACGATGACAAAGTTAATTAAGTCTCTCATTAATCCCGCATTGACCATCATTGGTGTACGTGTAATTAATTCAATAAATCCAAATGCATGAACACGTAAGTCAATTAAATCCGCTAATGCGAATGCAAGCCCCGTTGTAATTGCATATACAATATATAGTACTGGTGCAATAAACATGAACATGAATTCAATTGGTTCTGTTACACCTGTTAAAAATACTGCTAATGCAGCTGATAAGAACATTGGTTTATATTTTGCACGTTTGTCTTTATCAACATTTCGGAACATCGCGAATGCGATACCAATTAAAG
This sequence comes from Bacillus clarus, assembly GCF_000746925.1. Lineage (GTDB taxonomy): Bacteria > Bacillota > Bacilli > Bacillales > Bacillaceae_G > Bacillus_A > Bacillus_A clarus. The sequence goes on along the minus strand of NZ_JMQC01000008.1, from coordinate 2,734,645 downwards.
CTGCTGTTGAACCGATAACTTGTCCTGCTTTGAAACGAGCTGGTACAACATTGTTTAATAAATCGTTATACGCTTTTGTGTCACCATTTGCTAATAAGTTATTTAAATCTGTAATCCATGCAAGCCATAATGGATCTTGTCCTGCAACAATTTGACCAACTTTTGATCCAGTTAACATCGTATATGTTCCACCAAGTTCCGTATAGTTCATCGGAATCGTTAACATATGATGTAATCCGAATGGTAATAATAAACGCTCTAATGTTCCATATACAAATGGTGCAACAACTGGTGCACTGTCTTTAGAAGCTGCAATCCAGCGTCCAAATTCATTTAATCCGCTTTGGATAAATGGCCATAAAAGTGATAATACAATCGCAGTGACTGTAGACCAAACAATTACAACGAATGGAACAAATCGTTTTCCGTTAAAGAATGCCAACGCTTGTGGCAATTTATTATAATTGTAGTATTTGTTATATAAAGTAGCTCCTAAGAAACCTGTGATAATCCCTACGAAAACTCCCATGTTTAGTGCTGGTGCACCTAGTACAGAAGTAAAATAATCTTTTACAAGTAAATCTCCTGCTAATAATGAAGAAACTTCCGCTTTTGAATCCGCTAACATTTGAGCGTTTACGCCAAATATAGCTCCTGTGATTCGGTTCGTTAAGACGAATGCTAATAGTGCTGCAAACGCACCACCTGCGCGGTCTTTCGCCCAAGATCCCCCAATTGCTACTGCAAATAAAATATGTAGATTTGTAATAATCGCCCAGCCGATGTCTTCCATTACTCTAGCGATTGTATGAACTGCGTTAATATCCCCAGCAGACATACCGATGAGCTTACCGATGGAAATCATTAAACCAGCTGCTGGCATAACAGCTACAACAACTAATAATGCTTTTCCGAACTTCTGCCAAAAATCAAAAGACGTAATTTTCATCTGTTCTTCCTCCCCTGTATTTATAACATCCCTAATGATATAGATTATAATTGCTTTTTCTCTTATGAAAACGATACCTTCTAACGCAAACGTTTTCATAAATCTATTTTAATAAAAGCGTTTTCATATTGCAATACAAATTTATATTTTTTCATAAAAAAAGATGCTACGAGAGCATCCTTTTTTATTATGAAATACGATAAACCCTTGTTTCATAAGGCTTCAGCGTTATTCCAGTAAGTTTTTCATGTTCTAACACTTCATAGTTATTTAAAAGCAAACGTTTGCGTTCTAATGCGAATACATCCTCATTATATACAGCTTCCTGGTTCGAAATGTTGCTAATTACAATTATTTTTTCATCCTGCAATGTACGTGTATATGCGTAAATTTGCGGATCATCTTCTAAAATTAAATCATACGTACCATAATTAAATACATCGTACTCTTTTTTCAGGGCAATCATCTTCTTATAGAAATTGAAAATAGAATCAGCTTCATTTTTCTGCTTTTCAACATTAATTTCCTTGTAATTTGGATTCATACCAAACCACGGTGTTCCCGTTGTGAAGCCAGCATTAGTCTCGTCATTCCACTGCATAGGTGTACGTGAATTATCACGACAAGATGCCCATATAATTTCCATCATTTCTTGATGCGACACGCCTTCTGCAATTTTCTGACGATATAGATTTTTAATAGCTACGTCATCATAATCTTCAATATTCGGGAATTGGACATTCGTCATACCAATTTCTTGCCCTTGATAAATAAACGGTGTTCCATGCATAAAGAAATACATTGCTCCTAGAGCTGTTGCACTTTCACGCCAATATTGTTTATCATCGCCCCAAGTAGAAACAATACGTGGTTTATCATGATTCTCAATATATAATGCATTCCATCCCTTATTTTCCAATCCTTTTTGCCACTTCGTTAACACTTTTTTTAGTTCAACAACATCAAGCTCTTTCTTCTTTTCTGCATCCCATAAGCTTAAATGTTCAAACTGAAATACCATATTAAATTTACCGTTCTCTTCTCCAACCCAAAGATCGGCATCTTCAATTTTCACACCATTCGCTTCTCCAACAGTCATAATATCGTATTTAGCAAATGTGTTTTCTTTTAACTCTTCCAATAGTGGCTGAATACCATCTACATTCATATGTTTATCAAAAGATGGTACATACTTTAGTCCTTCTGGATTCAGCATATCCTGTAATCCATCTTCTTTCTTAATGTGACTAATTGCATCAACACGGAAGCCATCGATACCTTTATCTAGCCACCAATTAACTGTATCATATAGTACTTCACGAACTTCTTTATTCTCCCAATTTAAATCTGGTTGTTTACGCGAGAATAAATGTAAATAGTATTGATCTGTCACTTCATCATATTCCCATGCAGAGCCACTGAAAATACTTTCCCAGTTATTTGGTTCTTCACCATTTTTAGCATCGCGCCAAATGTACCAATCACGTTTCGGATTATCTTTAGAAGAACGTGATTCAATAAACCATGGATGCTCATCACTTGTATGATTAATAACTAAATCAATAATTAACTTCATATCGCGCTTATGCACTTCATCTAATAACTCATCAAAATCAGCCATTGTACCAAATTCGTCCATAATATCTTGATAATCGCTAATATCGTAACCATTATCATCATTAGGCGATTTGTACATTGGACAAATCCAAATAACATCTATACCAAGATCCTTTAAATAATCCAGTTTCGCAATAATTCCTTGTAAATCACCGATACCATCACCATTAGAATCCATAAAACTACGCGGATAAATTTGATAAGCGACAGCTTCTTTCCACCATGTTTTCTTCATAAATAATTCTCTCCTTTTGCACCCTATAAAATTTATGCAAACGTTTTCGTAACACTATCATAACAAAATATGAAGAGTTTGCAACTGTTTTCATTGAACTATACGTAGATTCTCTATTCTTATGCTTTTATTTATCTCACACTAAAACAAAATTCATTCCTCTTCCTTTCTAGTCTAAACACATTAAACAAGCTCTTTCATATACTAATAAAAAATTACCCTTTTTCAGAAAGGAGATATATATTGAAACACACAAAATTAACTGGTCGTATCGTCGTTCCTTCAGATCCTGACTATGACATAGCTCGAATCAACTTAAATTTAAGTATTCCAAAACTTCCTTGTATTATTGTTTTTTGTCAAAACAATAACGATGTGTGTAACGCCTTAAAATGGGCACGGGAGCATCACGTACCATTTCGTTTAAGAAGTGGTCGTCATAGTTATGAAAATTTCTCTCTTGTAAACAGTGGTCTTATTATTGATGTAAGTGAAATGAATCGAATTGCCGTTAATACAGATCGCTTAACAGCAAAAATCCAAGCTGGCGCAAATCTTGGTACTGTCTACAAAGAACTTTGGAAATACGGTGTTACAATACCTGCTGGTACAAGTGCGAGTGTTGGAATTATTGGATTAACACTTGGTGGTGGAATTGGTATGCTTTCACGTTTATTTGGATTAACGTGTGACCAATTAATAGAAATAGAAATGGTACAAGCAACTGGGAAGACAGGCGCAAAAATTATTCGTGCGAATGAAACAGAAAATCCTCATCTATTCTGGGCTTCCTGTGGTGGTGGTGGTGGGAATTTCGGAATTGTTACCTCATTAACATTTCGCGTTCATCCGATTAAAAACGTCTCAATTTTCTCACTTACATGGAAATGGGACGACTTTATTACAGCATTTCAAGCTTGGCAAAACTGGGCACCATATACCGATGAACGTCTCACTTCATCCATTGAATTATTTTCCAAAGAGCAAAACAAAATTGAAGCACAAGGTGAATTTATTGGCCCTCCATCTGAACTCCATAAACTACTTTCCCCTCTTCTTGACGCCGGTAACCCGTCTCTTTTCATAGATGAAGTTCCTTATATAGAAGCAGTCCAATTTTTTAACAGTGGTAATGTGCCCGAGAAATTCAAACGCTCCGGTTCCTATATATACAAGCCCCTTCCTCTTAAAGGAATTCAAATCTTAAGGCACTTTCTCGCTCACGCACCAAATCCGGCAGCTAGTATTTGGCATCAGTCACTTGTCGGTGCTGTAGAAAACATCGCTCCTAGTGAAACAGCTTATTTCCATCGAAAAGCCATCATTGCTCAAGAATACATTACATCTTGGAAATGTGATAATGAAGAACAACGAAATATACGATGGGTGAAAGATTTAAGAGAAAGTCTTGATCCTTATACATTAGGAGACTACGTCAATTGGCCCGACATTGATATAAAAAATTGGCAAACTAGTTATTATGGATCGAACTTTCAAAAACTACGTAAAGTAAAAACAGCTTATGATCCATGCAATGTTTTTCGTTTCGCCCAAAGCATACCGCCCTTTCACATATAGAAAAGGAAGAACATAAATTTGTTCTTCCCTTTTTTATATCCAATACCTTATTTAAAATTGCTATATCACTAGACGAGCTACTTTCTATTCGTCCTCAAAACAGTTCACCGAAAAAATTCAACACGAAATACGCTAAAGCCTATGGCCATACTAAACGTAACAAAGTAAAGACAATATGTTAAACAGTAAGATAAAATAAAAAATCATCCAATGCATGCCCGCCGCCTCTTAGCATGTTGGATGATTCAAGTTGATTTTCTATATCGTTTCAAATTATTGTTCCTACTCATAAGCTTTCTATATAAATCAATTGTATTGCTCATTATTTTCATTTAATGGGTGTAATTTAATATTTGGCACTTGATGTTTTTCAATACTGTTATTATAAACAACTGGAATTTGAAATTCGAATTGCTTTGTCTCATGTCTTTGTAAATAGACCGGTCTCGGTACTTGATAACTTTTTAATTTCTGGCCTGCATCATAGTATAAAACAACCTGTAATGCTTGTGAATGATTACGATAATTTTTTAAAGTCACGACGCAATTTTGTTCGATAGCCTCTCCTTTTTTCTCCATCCGACATTGACTATCCTCTTTTTTATATTCAATCGCCTCTACCCCTGTTTTTCCGGCGTAGTACCATGTTTTATTCAGAGTTTGGAGTATTTTATTTAAAGTAAACGGCATCAGTAAAATTAAAATGCTTATACCTGCTATCTTTACTTTATTTCGCGCTTTAAATGAACTAGATTCCCTTTTTCTTAGCCACTTTAAAAATAATAAAAATACGATTATATGTAATATGAAAGAAACAATCAATATATTTGATACTTTATAATCCATATAAATATATGTATGTACCGGAACCTTATAGGCATTGAATAGTTTTTCTCCAATTAGTTCATTATCATTTGGAATTTTCAATAATAACAAAACACCTATACTGTAACAAATAGCTACTAATCGATCATACTCAATCCGAATCATTCTTTCTCCCCTTCCCTTTGTTTTTTATTATCGATTTTAGCTATTATTACCATAATACACAATCTTTTTATAGAGGATAACGTAAAAAAGCTCCTTATAAATATATAAAGAACTTCATTAATATACAGTATGAATTAGAAAATCAATATGCAATTTTCACATAGAGATTTCCTCAAAATATGTTGGATTATGTATTGTAATTTTTTTATCCAGAATTGTAACAATACTATCATTTTTTAATTGTTTTAATACGCTACTAACTGTCTCTCGAGATGTCCCAGATATTTTCGATATTTCAATTGTTGTAAGTGGGCATGAAATTACAATCGTTTCACCGCTCTGCTCTCCTAAATCCTGCATTAAATAATTTAATGTTTGAATGACACGATCTTGTGCATTAGGAATTGTAATGTTTTGTACTCGATTTTCGTTCAGTTTTAATATCGATGATAATTGCTGAACAACGTACATTAATTGCGTCCTACTAGATTTCACCATATCTTCGAAAATTACTGTCGGAATATAATATACCTCTACATCTGTCATCGCTTCTGCCGTATAGTTATATCCTCTGTCTGTAAACATACCACCATAAGGAAAAATAGAATACCGCTTTACATAGTCATCGTATAATAAATTCCCACTTTGATTTACCCGCTCTAACTTTACAAAACCATCTAACATGAAGTAAATTCTTTCCCTTGAATCCCCTTCTAAAAATAAAAATTGACCCTTTTTATAAGTTCGCCAATAGACAAACTCCGTCAAACCTTTCAATTTTTTTTCTGTTAAATGAGCAAATAATTCAAACTGCTTTAAATCTTTAACTACGTTCCGTCTATTCATAGAACTCCCTCTCTCTTGCTGTATGTTGGAGCGAAAAAAATCAAGAAAGCGTATTCAAGTTGAATTTTATCATAATTAACTTACATATTCGGATTCCATCATGAAAACTTTATGAACAATGGGTACAAAAAATATGAATAAATAAAAAGAATGAAGTTACTAACTTCATTCTTTTTATTTATTGAATAACGATATTTAAACATACACGCATACATCCTGTTTAGAAATAATAGTACCAGCTTTTTCTTCCAGTGCTTCATATACTTTTTCTAAAGACGTAACAATTGTTTTTCGTTTTGGATTTGTATTAACAAAATTAATAGCAGCTTCAATTTTTGGAAGCATACTTCCCGCAGCAAATTGCTGTTCCTCAATGTATTCTTCTAATTTATTCACTGTGACATGCTCTAATTTCTTTTGATTCGGTTGATTATAATTTATATACACATGATCAACTGCAGTTAAAATTACGAGCGTATCAGCATCTACTAATTCAGCTAATTTCTGAGCAGCGAAATCCTTATCAATAACCGCTTCCGTTCCTTTTAATCCTTCTTCCGAATCAATTACTGGAATTCCACCACCGCCAACAGCTATCACTATATTTCCATCCTCGACCAAAGAATTAATCACTTTATGTTCATGAATACTTACAGGCTTCGGTGATGGAACAACACGTCTCCACCCTCTGCCAGCATCTTCTTTAAACACTGCTTTTGTTTCTTCCATTAATCTTCTTGCTTCTTCTTCTGTATAAAAAGGACCAATTGGTTTAGTTGGATTTTTAAACGCCTCATCTTTTTCATCCACAACAACGCGTGTTATAACCGTTGCTACGTCTTTTTTTATATTCCGTTTTTTCAATGCCTTTTCAATCGCATTTTCCATCCAATATCCAATCATCCCTTGGCTCATTGCACCACAAGTATCTAATGGCATTGCAGGTGTTTTTTCCGTTTCTGCAGCCTTTTGCTGTAATAAAATATTCCCCACTTGTGGGCCATTTCCATGCGCAATTACTATATCTACATCACTTTCCATTATTTTCACGAGTTGTTCCGCTGTTTTTTCCAATGCTTCTTGCTGTGCTCCTGCAGTAGCTTTTCCAGATTGTATCGCATTTCCCCCTAGTGCAACTACAATTTTTCTTCGTGCCATATTTCAACCCTCCAGTTAATTTCATTTTCACAGCGTTTTATAAGGTAATACTTCCTGTAATTAATCCGTAAATCGCAAAGAATGCTAAAGCACCAATTGCTACCGATGATGCTAATTCCACTCGAGTAAATATTTGCTTTGAACTCTTTTGCTTTTGAACATTGTAAAAAATAAAAATACCTGGTGCATATAAAGTCATTGTTAATAATAAATACTCTAAACCAGCTGCATAGACTAACCACACCCCATAAATACTTGCTATCAACCCAATGATTATATTTTTTGTCCGATCGTTTTCTTCAGATTTTAAACTATGCTTTAGTTGATACAATGCTGAAAAGGCATAAGGGATTAAAATAGCAGAAGATGCTAAAGAGAATGCAAAGTTATACGCCTGATCGGAAACGACGAATGTTAATAAGAACATTTGAATCAAACCATTTGTTATCCATAATGAATTTACGGGAGCTTTATTTTTATTTTCTTTTGCAAACCACTTTGGGAATACTCCGTCTTTAGCAGCTAAATATGGAATTTCAGAAGCGAGCAAAGTCCATCCTAGCCAAGCACCTAATACAGAGATGACTAAACCTAAATTAATAAAGATCGCACCCCATTTTCCGACAACGCTTTCAAATAAATAAGCCATAGCCGGATTTTTTAAATTAGCAATATCTGCTTGTTGCATAAGCCCGAGAGACAATAATGTAATTAAAATGTAAATGATGAGTGTACCAATTAATCCAATGACCGTCGCTTTTCCTACATCACTTCTATTTTTTGCACGGCTTGATAAAACAACAGCCCCTTCTACCCCAATGAACACCCACAGAGTTACAAGCATTGTACTCTTAACTTGACTGCCCACCGCTCCCCAAGAAAAAGAACCAGCTTGTCCCCAAAATCCATCTAGGAACGTATCAATATGAAACGCGAAGATTCCTACAACAATAAATACAAATACAGGTACTAATTTCGCAATTGTAGTTACTAAATTTACAAGGGCTGCTGATTGTACTCCGCGTAAAATTAACATGTGAACACACCATAATAATACGCTTGCGCCAATAATCGATGCTACATTTTGACCCCCTTCAAAAATTGGGAAGAAATACCCTAATGAAGAAAACAATAATGTGCCGTATGCTACATTACCAAGCCAAGCAGATAGCCAATATCCCCAAGCACTATTAAACCCCATAAAATTACCAAATCCCGCTTTTGCATAACTAAAAATACCACCATCTAAATCTGGCCGTTTTACAGTTAGATTTTGAAAGGATAATCCAAGCGCAATCATCCCAATTCCTGTTATAACCCAACCAATAATAATGGCTCCAGCACCAGCACCTTTTGCCATATCACTTGCTAAATTAAATGCCCCACCACCGATCATAGAGCCAACTACAAGAGCCGTTAAAGTAAATAACCCTAATTTCTTATCTTCACCCATTACACTCACCTCTCTTTAATTGCAATAACAATAGTAAAGCAATAGTGAATGATAGTGTCTAAAGGAGGAGAAAGAAGAAAGGAAGATTCCCTTTCTTCTCTACTCCATGTTTCCTAAAGTAGCTGCCATAACCGCTTTAATTGTATGCATTCTATTTTCAGCCTGATCAAATACTTTTGAATGTTTACTGCGGAATACTTCGTCAGTTACCTCCATTTCTTTTAGTCCATATTTTTCATAAATCTCCTCGCCATACATCGTTTCAACATCATGGAATGCAGGTAAGCAATGTAAGAAAATCACATTATCATTTCCGGTTTCTTTAATCATTTGTATATTTACTTGATAAGGTTTCAATAACTCGATACGTTCAGCAAATTTTTCTTCTTCCCCCATAGATACCCATACATCTGTATAGATTACATCTGCACCCGCAACCGCTTCTTCCACATTACTTGTTATCATTACCCGTTCATTATATTTTTTTGCTAAATCAATTACTTCTTGTGCAGGCCATAAAGATTCTGGTGTACAAATACGCACTTCCATTCCAACAATTGCCCCACCAACTAGTAAGCTATTAGCGACATTATTTCGTCCATCTCCAACGTAAACGAGCTTCACATTTTTTAACTTCCCTACATGTTCTCTAATAGTTAATAAATCTGCGAGCGTTTGTGTTGGATGCCACATATCTGTTAAACCGTTCCACACTGGCACACCAGAATTTTCTGCTAAAGATTCTACAGTTTCATGAGTAAACCCACGGAACTCAATTCCGTCAAACATGCGTCCTAACACTTTTGCTGTATCCTCTACAGATTCTTTTTTCCCGAGCTGAATATCACCTTTACCTAAATATTCAGGGTTCGCACCTAAATCTGTACATGCTACTGTAAATGCACATCGCGTACGAGTAGAGGTTTTTTCAAATAAGAGCGCTACATTTTTACCTTCTAAATAACGATGTGGGACACCATTTTTCTTTTTCTCTTTTAATTCTGCTGCTAAATCTAGAAAATATAATAATTCTTCTTGTGTAAAATCTTTTTCAGCTAGAAAACTTCTTCCTTTTAAATTTGGTCTAGTCATTAACATACTTCATCCCTACTTTCTCCGTTATTTATACTAAATATCTTTACGAACAATCGGCATACTCATGCAACGTGGACCCCCACGACCACGTGATAATTCCGAACTTAGCACCTCAATCACTTCTATACCATGTTCCCGTAATAAAGTATTGGATACATAGTTGCGATCATATGTAACAACTACACCTGGCGCAATTGCTAATGTATTCGAGCCATCATTCCATTGTTCACGAGCAGAAGCAATTACATCTCCTCCTCCACAAGGAATAAGAACTAATTCACTTAAGCCTAATACCTCTTTTAATGCTTCCATTAAAGAAGTACGATGTGTGATTTTAAGAGTTTCTTCATCTGGGCCTTTTTCTAAAATATAAATATTCATATTTCCTTTTGGCCCTTGAATGGCTGGGTGAATTGTAAATTTGTCATAATCGACCATTGTAAATACTGTATCTAAATGCATAAATGCTCGGCATTTTGGAATTTCTATTGCTAACACTTTCTTAATTTTATTTTGTCGGCTAAAGAGATTTTTAGCTAAACGTTCAATTGCTTTAGCCGAAGTACGGGCAGATACTCCAATTGCAATTGTTTCTTCATTTAAAATTAGCTCGTCTCCACCTTCAATTGGAAACTTATAATCACGATCTAGCCAAATTGGCACATTGTGATTTGCAAATCTTGGATGATATTTAATGATGTACTCCATGAATAATGATTCACGTCTACGTGCCGGTTCTCTCATCTTATTTATCGTTAAGCCATCGCCCACGGTAGCTGCTGGATCACGAGTAAAATATAAATTAGGCATTGGGTCTAAGTAAAACGGATAGTGATCTTCCATTAATTCGTATAAATGTGTCTTCTTACTTGTTTCAATTTCGTTTTTCCGTACACCACCCATAATTTTTTGAATTAATTCTTCATTTGAAAAGGAAAGTAAATATTCTTTTAAAGTTTGATGTGCAACATTTACGTCAGCCTGTCCTTCTTTTAAAATACGATCAACAAATCCTTCTCGAAGTTTTTTATCTACTAACGCCTCAGCAGCTAGTTTTTCTAAATAAAGAACTTCAACACCCCGATTGCGTAATGTTTGTGCAAAATAATCATGCTCTTTTTGAATAATTGGTAAGTATGGAATATCGTCAAATAATAATTGTTGCAAATAATCTGGCGTTAAGTTTTCCACTTCTTTACCAGGTCGTTTTAATAAAACCGTTTGTAATTCCCCAATTTCTGAAGTAACATGTATCGGATGCTTCATTTGTTGTACCTCCTTTTAAATATGTTTGATGTCTTACAAGTACATAATAAATGTTGCACGCTTTTATCTTTGTGAGAATATCTACATTACCATTGTGAAAAATTACACAAGTTATTTTTTTAAAATCATATAAATTTGTATTTTTATAACACTTTATCCTGCTTTTTTAACAAAAAAATATATATTACGCATATATAATGAATATCCAACCTCTTTATTTAAATAAAAATCCTGTTTTTAATTTTTATTAAAAACAGGATTTTTATCTAAATAATTAAATTCAATCTTTCTTCTAAAATCTTTCTATCCGATTTTGACTTAGAAATTATAAGGCATGTATCATTTCCACATATACATCCTATTTTTTCTTTCCAATCTAAATCATCTAATAAAACACCAATAACATGTGCATTTCCAGGTAATGTTTTAATAACTACTAATTGATCTACATAATCAATCTTTACAACAACCTCTCTTAATTTTTTCTTTAACTTTATATCAGTTTGCAAATGCTCTTTTGAGAAAACTTTATATATCATTAGCCCTTCCTGAGAAGGTATCTTCGTTAAGTTTAACTCACGAATATCTCGAGAAATCGTAGCTTGCGTCACTAATACACCTTGTTCTGCCAACAATTCTACTAATCTTTCTTGCTTATCTATTTCATATTCCTTTACAAATTGTTTAATTAACCGTTGTCTTTTTTCTTTTTTCATAAAAGACACCCCTTTTAATATTATAGCTCGCTATAATTTTCATTCGAAAGAGACAGAAAGAAATGTTGCGGAAACGTTCATAGTTTTACGTTCTTCAGTTTATAATGACCTATATTAATATTATTTTTAACTGCGGATGTATCTATTAGAACTTTGCTATATATCACATTTGAAATCATGCAAGCCTAGACATTTTTTCTTATGCTATAGCAGCATCATCCAGTTATATTACCTATAAATAGCCGATTACTCGACCTTTACACTGGTTACCTTCTATAAGCTTACCGTTTTTTCTCGAGAGATTACTATTCTATCTATTCCTCAATCCCCCCTTACTAAGTACTATCTACATATTATTCTCTGTATTTCTACCATATAAAGATTTCAAAACCAATAAAAAAATAAAGGATTCTGACAATTTGTGACTAATAACAAAAATAAGGGGCGACATTTGTAAAATCTATTTTTGACTGGGGGTTTTGTATGATTCAAGTCCGCAATCTAGTAAAATCATTTGGTTCACTAGACGTTTTAAAAGGTATTAATCTAGAAGTAAAAGAAAAAGAAGTTGTCGTTTTAATCGGCGCCAGTGGCTCTGGAAAAAGCACTTTACTCCGTTGCCTTAATTTTTTAGAGATGTACGATGAAGGTGAAATTCACTTACAAGGGGAAAAAATCACCCCCAAAAGTACAAACTTAAATAAAGTCCGCGAAAATGTTGGAATGGTATTTCAACATTTCAATCTATTTCCTCATATGACCTCATTAGAAAACATCATAGAAGCACCTATTCATGTAAAGAAGGTAAATGTAACAAAAGCGAAGGAAACCGGAAATCTTTTATTGGAAAAAGTCGGTTTACAGGATAAAGCAAATGTAACCCCTCACCTACTATCAGGTGGTCAAAAACAGCGTGTTGCAATTGCACGTGCACTTGCAATGAATCCAAAAATTATGTTATTCGACGAACCTACTTCAGCCCTTGACCCTGAACTTGTTGGCGAAGTGTTACAAGTTATGAAAGAACTTGCTGAAGAAGGGATGACAATGGTAATTGTTACTCATGAAATGAACTTTGCAAAAGATGTAGCAGACCGCATCATCTTTATGGATGACGGAAAAATAGTAGAGGATTCCACACCCGAGAAGTTCTTTTCGGCACCATCAAACGAACGTGCAAAACAATTTTTACGAAGGGTTTTATAACTGAAATCTTCTATTACTAGAATGCTCATATTTTACAAATGAAGTAACAAACTGATACGGGTACATAAAACTGTCTCATCTAAAAGGAATTCCTATAATATATTCAAACCTACCCGTATGTGCAGGATCAATATATAGGAGGGGTTTTATGAGAAAAAAATTATTGGCTGCTGTTGCAGTCATTACACTATGTACGTCTTTCATACTTGGTGCCTGTAGTAAAGAAAGTTCGACTACTTCAACAAATGGTGAGAAAGAATTCCGTTATGCAATGAGTGGATTATATAAACCGTTTAATTATAAAGAAACTGATGGAAAACTTGTCGGATTCGATGTTGAAATAGGTGAAGCTCTTGCAAAAAAGATGAAGATGAAGCCCGCTCCGATTACAAACCCTTGGGAAACATTAATTCAAGGTCTACAAGCGAAAAAATATGATGTGATATTAGGAAGTATGGCAATTACAGAAGATCGATTAAAAGCTGTTAATTTCTCCAATCCATATTATCGCTCTGGAGCACAAATATTTGTTTCCAAGAAGAATATATCTATCTCTTCCCCCGAAGACTTAAAAGGTAAAAAAATAGGTGTTGTAAAAGCTAGTACATTTAAAGCACTTGTTGCAAAATATACAGATCAAATTACAGAGTATGATAGTGATATTACTGCACTTATGGACTTAGAACCAGGACGTGTAGATGCGGTTATTACTGATCAAATGGTTGGTCTTCGTATGATAAAAGAAGGTAAATCAAATATAAAAGAAGCTGGAAAGCCATTAAATCTTGATGAAATGGGAATTGCTATTCGTAAAGACGATAAAGACATGGCGAAGAAGGTAAATAAAGCATTAGATGAAATTGTTAAAGACGGTACGTATGAAAAGATTAGTAAGAAATGGTTTGGGCGCAATATTCTCGGAGAAGAGTCAAAAACAAAGTAAGAGCAACCTTAAACTATTTTATAGACAACGCCCCACATAAACAGTGGGGCATTTGTCTATACCCTAAAATCAATCTAATATGAGGTGACACAAATGTTTGAAATTTTTATTTCTACCTATCCTATCCTTCTAAAAGCTGTTATTGTCACATTACAATTAACGTTAACTTCCTTAGCGCTCGGCTCATTAATCGGACTGCTATTTGCCTTTTTTCGAATTTCTAATAATAAAATGTTAAATAGCATCGCCCATGTTTACATTGCTATCATCCGTGGTACACCTTTAATCGTCCAAATTGCCATTCTTTACTTTGGGATTACATCTGTCGTTGTCTTCACTCCTTTTTGGGCAGGAGCAATTGCTTTAGCTATTCATAACGGTGCGTATATTACAGAAATTTTCCGTGGCTCTATTCAATCTGTTGATCGTGGACAATTAGAGGCTGCTCGTTCTTTAGGAATGCCCTATCCATTGGCAATGCGTCGCATTATATTACCACAAGCATTCCGTCTCTCTATTCCCCCTCTAGGAAACCAGTTTATCATTGGACTAAAAGACTCTTCCCTTGTTGCCTACGTAGGCATGCCAGAATTATGGGGATCAGGTTTATCAATAGCTGCGGGTAATTACCAACAATTAGAAACATATATTGTCGTTGGTATATACTACTTAGCACTCGTTCTACTATTTACTTATCTTGTTAATCTTTTAGAAAAACGACTTCAGCGGAAGGAAACTAACTCTGTTCAAGTCCATACAAAGAAAAAGGGTGAAGTTTCCTTATAAAAATAAAAAGCAAGCTACTAGAAAACGTAGCTTGCTTTTATTATGAAATACATCATCTATCCATGCTTATTGATTTACTTGTTTTATCGCTTCTTTTTCTTCTATATGTTCCTCACGATATGAAATATTATGAGGGTCTAGTCCATTTCCTAAAGAACCATAGAAATGCTCCTTATGTGGATCAATTAATTCACTTCCTTGATAATACACACGAGGTGTATTCCAAAGTGCTGCCAACGCTTTTGTCATTGGCATTTCATGATAACGTTCCGGCCACATTTCTTTAATCTTTTCTTTTACTAATGGATAATATTTTGAACTCATAGCAGGGAACAAATGATGTTCCGTATGATATGAGAAATTGAAATGCAAAACGTCAATCCAGCGCGGCACTGTTACTGATAAACAGTTTGCTAATGGATCATTTACAGGAACAATCGGGTTTAATCGATGGTTTGTTGCAATATACGCCATTACAATAAAGTTTGCAATTAATAATGGAATTACATATGCAAACAACCACTTTGCAGGTCCCATAATAAATAATAAGCTAATCCAAACTGTCCATGGCAAAAGAAGTTGCAGCCATACAGATTTTTGATTTGATGACTTAAATTCTTTTATAAAATGAAAGAACATTCGAGTTGAATGCAATGTAAATTGAATTGTTAATGAAAGAAAACTAAAGAACGAACGTACATGAAGAGGCATGTGATACACCCAACTTAAAAACTTACTCTTTTTAAGTTTCTCAAGTGTCGGCCAAGCGTCTGGATCATTTTCTTCATGCTGTGTATGAACATGATGCGTTGCATTATGCCACTTTCTCCAAAGTTTTGGCCCTGTTGACAATGGCATAAACGCAATTGCTCCTAGAAAATCACGAAGCCATGCCTTTCTTACAACTGTTCCATGCAAAATTTCATGTCCTAAAAATCCAAGTGAAGCAAAACATAATCCAAGAACAATCGCAATCCCTAGATTTGCCCACACATTCAATTCAAATACACCAATCGTTATTAACCCCGCTAGTGCCACCAGTAAATAAGCCAGTCCACCAAATAAACGAGTAGGAACTGGTTTAAATGCTTTTTTTGGCAAGTGTGGTGATACACGCGCTGCATACCACCCAAACGTATGAAGCTCCTTCATCCTTTTGCCCCTTTCTTATGCCGCGCTTACGCAACTTGCATATATCAATTCTTGCTTCCAGATTGATATTACTAGGTGATCCAAAAAGCCTTTATTATAAGGAAAATATACTCACTCTATCGTCACTTATTATCGCTTTTATTATCAATGAAAAACATTTCTCTTTTTACTCTTTATCAACCTTTCCACATGATGAATCATAACAATAGACTTTCTGTATTGTCAACAACTTTTATGACCTAGTAATAAAATGCGGTTATAATTTTATAATTATACTTTATTTCACTAAAGGAACATCCTAGGTTTTATAAGGTTTTATCCGTTATATATATAAATATACCCACATGCTAAAAGCCCTTTCTTTAGCTAGACTTATCTATACAAATCACAAATACTTTTAACTAAATTTAGTTTTACACAAGACATACCTCTTCATACAAATCCGTTTAAATAATTATATTAAAATAGTATCTCGCTATCCCTCTCTTGCTTTCATAAAAATAGAAGGCTTCTAACATTGCTCACATGAAATTCATATAATATGGAAATATTAAAAGGAAAATTGTTCTAAACTAGGAGGGCTCTAAGATGACGAATAATACGTATCCCAAATTCCCATCACCTTATTGGATTGAATCTGCCACACTCTCTACTTTTCCACACCTATCTGAAAATATAAAAACAGAAGTCGTAATTATCGGCGCTGGTATTACAGGTATTACAACTGCTTATTTACTTGCTAAAGAAGGAATGAAAGTTGTTTTAATTGATTCTGGGCGTATTTTAAATGGAACGACTGGGCATACAACCGCAAAAGTAACTGCACAACACGATCTTATTTACGATGAATTGATCAATCATTTTGGTATCGAAAAAGCTCATTTGTATTATGAAGCAAATGACAACGCTCTACAATTTATTAAAGACACTGTGCAAAAATATGAGATTGACTGTGACTTCACAAATGAAGATTCTTATTTATATACAACTACTACTAACGGATTACGAAGTTTAACAAAAGAATACGAAGCGTATCAAAAATTAAATATTCCTTGTGACTACGTTCAATCTCTATCCATCCCTATTCCAATCCAATCGGCACTCGTTATGAAAAACCAAGCACAATTCCACCCCCTTCTTTATTTAAAAACACTTGTGGAAAATTTTATCGAGATGGGCGGAATTATTTATGAACAAACAACAGCTATTGATGTTGAAAAAGGCTTTTATCCACAAGTAATTACAAAAAACGGTCAGCGTATCACGTGTGGATATGTCGTCTCCTGTTCCCATTTC
Source organism: Bacillus clarus (assembly GCF_000746925.1). Lineage (GTDB taxonomy): Bacteria > Bacillota > Bacilli > Bacillales > Bacillaceae_G > Bacillus_A > Bacillus_A clarus. The sequence continues at coordinate 2,717,359 of NZ_JMQC01000008.1, read as the reverse complement.
CCTTTTTATGACGCAAATAGCTTTTTCTTTGCAAGAATGTATGCAGAACGTTCTTATGTACTTGCTGTGAAGGCGAAAACAAATTATCCAGGAGGTATGTATTTAAGTATCGACGATCCGAAACGTTCCTTACGCTATGCAACAATAAATGGAGAAAAACTCATTCTAATTGGTGGAGAAAGTCATAAAACAGGACAAGGCATTAATACGATGCTTCACTACGAAGCACTACATTCCTTTGCTGAAGGTACATTTGGAATAGATGAAATTCCCTATAGATGGTCTGCACAAGACTTAATTACATTAGATAAACTCCCTTACATTGGACATATTAACGAAAATAATCCGAATATATTCGTTGCAACAGGATACCGTAAATGGGGCATGACAACTGGAACTGTCGCAGCCCATTTGCTAAAAAACTCCATTTCAAAAATACAAAGCCCTTATAAAGAGCTATTCGCACCATCGCGTTTCCACGCCAATCCAGATATAAAAACCTTTCTCTCCCAAAACATTGATGTTGCAAAGCATTTAATTGAGGGGAAAATTGAAGTTGCCTTACGTAAACCAGAAGATCTTGAAATTGGCGAAGGTGCTGTTGTACGCGTCCATGGTAAACGTGCAGGTGCTTATAAAGATGAGGAAGGGAAATTACACATCGTCGATACGACTTGTACACACCTCGGCTGTGAAGTGGAATGGAATAATGGTGATTGCACATGGGATTGTCCTTGTCACGGATCACGTTTTTCAATTGATGGCGCTATTATTGAAGGCCCAGCAGATAAGCCGTTAAAACGGGTTGACAGTGAATAATAACATGAAAGAAATTCAGTGGAATTCACTCCACTGAATTTCTTTATCTTGCACAACATTTACCACATGTGAATGTTGGAGAAAATTCGACAATAGCAGGAAAACCTTACCATTCAACAAAATACTATATGAATCTAAGAAAAAGAGGTGCCTACTATGCAAACATCTTCTCCACCTCATCTAGAATCTACAAAAACTATTCTTTCAAGCTCTGTTACGAAACTTGTCGTTGTTATTTGCTGGTTAGCTATTTTAGCTGATGGCTACGATTTAGGTATTTACGGCGCTGTTTTACCAACACTTTTAGAGGACAAAAGCTGGGCATTATCACCTGCTCAAGCTGGAACGATTGCTAGCTATGCTTTGTTTGGGATGTTCATTGGAGCTATTTTTGTCGGAACCATTACAGATTTAATTGGCCGAAAATGGACACTCGTATGCTGTTTAGCTCTTTTTTCTATCACAATGGGTTTAGCTGCAATCGCTCCTTCCCCACAATTATTCGGGCTATTTCGGTTTATTGGAGGAATTGGATTAGGCGGTGTCATTCCAACAGCTTCAGCACTTACCGTTGAATATTCACCCGAAAAACGCCAATCTTTTATTTATGCACTTATGTTTACTGGTTATCCTTTAGGTATCGTATTAGGGGCTATTTTATCTATGTTTATGTTAGAAAACTTCGGCTGGCGAGTTATGTTCGGAATTGGAATGATTCCACTCCTCTTCGTTCCTTTTATCATACGTTACTTACCAGAATCCATTCAGTTTTTACTATCTCGTAACCGGCAAGAAGAAGCGAAACAAATTAGCGAGCGCTTTCAAATCGAATTACATATACAGCAGGAACTTCCTCTTACATCACCTAATTTACAAAAGCAACATGGATTTCTTACATTATTCTCGAAGAAATACGTCATGGCCACTTTACTTTTTTGGACTACTTACATAATGGGAATGTTTCTTATATACGGTTTAAATACGTGGTTACCACAAATGATGCGTCAAGCAGGTTATCCATTGGGTTCTAGTTTATCATTTTTACTTATGCTTAACATTACAGCTGCTATCGGTGCATTATTTGCAGGTGTGATTGCCGATCGTATTGGAGCGAAAATCGTTATTAGCGTTTCTTACCTGATGGCCGCCATTTGTATTGGGCTATTAACAATCAAACCATCCGTTACAATTATTTACCTTTTAATTGGGCTTGCTGGAATTGGCTCAGTTGGCATTACTCAAATATTAAATGCCTATGTAACCCAATACTTCCCATCACATATCCGCGCTACCTCTTTAGGCTGGGGACTCGGTCTTGGGCGAATTGGTGCAATCGCTGGTCCAATTCTCATCGGCATTTTAATGACGATGCAGTATGACCTAGTATGGAACTTTTACTTATTTGCACTCGCGGGACTGATTGCAGCTATCGCCGTTTTCTTTATTCCTATAAAGTGAAACTTTAATAAGTGGGGGGGCCATCCCCCGCCGATTATTAGCCCACACCAATCGGGCTTTTACGGGCAGTTACTGCGGGATAAACGATGCAAATTAATTTATACAAAAAGAGCACAAACTTAATGAACTGCACCCCAATTGTTAGACACAGTCTAACAATTGGAGGTGCAGTTTTTCTATGGCTAAATTTACAGCTGATGAAAAAATACAAATCGTTCTACGTTATTTGAACGGAAATGAAAGTTATCGAGAAATGGGTAGATCGCTCGGTATAAGTGACACAATCATTTTGAATTGGGTAAACCAATATAAACAGAATGGTCTGGAAGCTTTTCTAAAACGATGTACAAATTACACACAACAATTTAAACTAGACGTACTAAACTTTATGATTGAAAACGGTATGTCCTTATTTGAGACGGCAGCTATCTTTAATATTCCTGCCCTTTCAACGATTTCTGTTTGGAAAAAACAGCTCGAAACACAAGGAATTGATGCCCTTCAATCTAAGAAAAAGGGGCGTCCATCCATGAAAAAAGATTCAAATAAACAATTAAAACAACCTTTAGCTGAAGGGTCAGTCGAAGCACTTGAAGCACGCATTAAACAGCTTGAGATGGAAAATGAGTACTTAAAAAGTTAAATGCCTTAGTTCAAAACAAGGAAAAATCACAAAACAAGACAAAGCGCAAGTAGTCTATGAATTAAGGCATAAATATTCGGTGAAGGCACTCGTGGAGCTAGCTACTATTCCTCGAAGCACGTATTATGATTTAGTAAAGAAAATGAATCGTCCAGATGTAGATGCCGATTTGAAAGCTGAGATTAAAGCGATTTATGAGGAAAATGAAGGTCGTTATGGTTACCGTCGCATTCGTGATGAATTAACGAATCGTGGCCAGAAAGTGAACCACAAGAAGGTTCAGCGTATTATGAAAGAGCTTGGGTTAAAGTGTGTTGTGCGTATGAAGAAATATAAATCCTATAAAGGAAAGTCGGTAGAATTGCACCGAATATTTTAGAGCGTAATTTTCATACAGATGCACCGAATCAAAAGTGGGTAACAGACATCACAGAGTTTAAATTGTTTGGAGAAAAACTGTATGTATCACCTGTATTAGATTTGTATAATGGTGAAATTATTACCTATACAATTGGTTCTAGACCGACGTATTCGCTTGTTTCAGACATGTTAGAGAAAGCATTGGAACGTTTACCTGAAACCCACCAGCTACTGATGCATTCGGATCAAGGATGGCATTATCAAATGAGACAGTACGTCCGTACTCTTGAATCAAGAGCTATCGTCCAGAGTATGTCTCGAAAAGGCAACTGTTACGACAACGCAGTAATAGAAAATTTCTTTGGGATTATGAAGTCGGAGTTCCTCTACATAAAAGAATTTGAAAATGTAGAGCACTTTAAAATAGAATTAGAAAAATATATAGATTATTATAATACGAAACGGATTAAGGCAAAATTAAAAATGAGCCCGGTACAATACCGGACTCACTTTTATCAAGCTGCCTAATGAAATAACCGTGTCTAACTTTTAGGGGTCACTTCATTAATTGTGCTCTTTTTTATATCCTTCAAATAACATGTCCCGAAATAAAGTATTTAGCTTCTCGACTTCTATTCCGACTCCGTTTTCAATACCTTTTACGTATTGCTGATAATAAGTAATCTGTTCCTCTAAAAATTCATTTAATACTTTAATTTGCGGGCCAGCATCTAATTCAACTCCCACCTTTTTCTTTTCTAATAACATCTCAATTTCATCCAATAATTTGCGCTCTATTGATAATTCCGTAATAAGTCTTTCAAATTCTACAGGTGGCAATGTCCCTTTCTCTTCTAACCATTTGCACCCTAAAATAGGACGTAATACGTAGAAATATTTTTTTAGCTTTACACTTTCACCTTGTAAAAATTCTCGATAGTTTTTTGAAGCCATATGTAAGTAATGATATATTGTTGCTTTCGAATCAAAATCATTTTCACTCATTTTATGTAATCGTTCTGGTAAATTCGAGTTTTTTGAATAGAAAATTGGAGAGCGAATCCATTCTAATAACGCTGGATTCGATTTCGCAAATAGCTGCAACGCTTTTTTTATATCCCAGCCACTTATATCTAAATCATCACTAATTGGGTATTCAATTACATCTCGTTTATCCTGAATTGATAAATACCATTCTAACGGACGAATGTAGACAAACCTCACATCATAATCACTATCTTTCGACGGAAATCCCCACGCTCGGCTTCCTGATTCCACTGCAAATAATATTTTCACATCATTCTCTTTCTCGATTCTTTCTAGTTCCAATTGAATTTTTTCTCTCACACATATCATCCCCATTTTTTGATCATTTCCCTGGAAATTCGACAATTACATATTAACTTTACTACATTCCAAAACAGCTGTCAGGACTTTCCTGACAGCCTAAAATCCGCCTACTTTTGCTTCTCAGTAACGACAGCTGCAATCCGCTCAAATTCTTTTTGTATTTCCTCTTTATACTCATCCACTTTTGAAAAATCCATAGCTGCAATATATACTCTCTCTAACTTATCTCGAACAGATTTTGCCTTTGCTAAGAAAGACATTGCCTCATTCATTTTTGTTTTATACTGAATTGAAACATCGCGAATCTCCTTAGCATATTTCTCATCAGTTCCTGGGGTAACAATGAGATCATACATATCAATAATCTCATCGCCCTCACGGCTTGGAAAATACTCATGTGGTGCTGTACTATCAAAAATTGCAAACCCTAACTCTCTTACAATAATCATATCAAGACTATTTGGATCAAATCCACAATGATACACTTCAGCCTCAAAACCTTTTTCCTCTGCTGCTTTTGCTAATTTTTTTAGCATTGTCGATTTCCCAGACCCTGGGCGTCCTTTTATAAAATAACGATGTGGAACCCCTTCCGTTAAATTAGGGACAAAATCAACCGCTCCTTTCGGCGTAGCAGCTCCTAAAAATCGATGTTTAATTATTGCTTTTTTCCCCTTTTTATCTGTGAATAGTTTTTGTATAAGCTGATTTGTTAATTCATTTGCCTTGTTAAAATCGATATTATGAATGTAAATCTTTTCCCACTCATCATGTATAATAAGCGCCTCTTTAAAACACCCATATGCTGAGTGGAAAGCTTTGCTTGCTTCCGACATAAAACGTTCAATTTGCACTTTATGTTTCCTTAATTGATTTGAATTCCAAGCAACTCCTAAATTTATATATTCTTCCACAACTCCAGGCATTTTCGGTTCAATAACATGCGGCGCTGTTCCATCTACAATTCCGACTTTCAATTTCGGAATAATTACACCATCAATTGATTTATTATCAGAAGAACAATGTAAAAACTCAATATCATACCCTTTTTCAGCCCATTCACGTCCGAGCGTTTTCATTAAAGAGGACTTCCCAGTTCCTGGACCACCTTTTAAAATAAATAATCTTTCTAATCCATTCAAATTTTCTTCATATAAACTATAAAAACCTCTAGCTGTATTTCCGCCAGCATAATAATTTAATACATTTCCTGTCACTGCACCCCACTCCTTTGCAGCAGTCTACTTACATAAGCTACAATATGCGGAACGTTTTGTTTGGGTGAATACCTATTTACCGTTGCATAAAAAAAGGAAATGAATTACAATTTAAATAACAACAAAATTCTTAATTTTAAAATTAAACATTCCTTTATCGAGAGAGGCAGAGGGACCGGCCCTTTGAAGCCCAGCAACCTCAGTTTATATAAACTGAATAGGTACTAAATCCTGCAAAATGCAATGCATTTTGAGAGATAAAACATAGTTCTATCCAATTGTGCATAAAGCCCATCTTTCGAATCGAGAAAGATGGGCTTTTATATTTACAAAAAATGATTGGAGGTATAAGTAATGAAAGTAATTGATTTATCACAAACATTTGAGAAGGATATGTCTCAGTTTCCAGGAACACCAAAAATCCATCTAGAACCAATTACAAGTGTCGAAGAAGCAGGATTTCAAGTCACTGATTTTCATTCTGTCGTTCATGTAGGTACACACTGTGACGCCCCTGCCCATTTTATTTCTGGTGCAACAACAATTGATCAGTTACCACTTGATCAGTTTGTAGGAGAGGCTATTCTCATCGATGTCACTCATGTCCAAGAACGAAAATTACCTAAAGAGGTACTACATGGTGCCGAAGTAAGAGAAGGTGATATCATCATTTTTCATTCTAACCTATCTGAGAAATGGAACACAGATGCTTACGAGAAAGAAGCACTTTATCTTTCTGAGGAGCTTGCTAAAGAACTCGTTAAATTAAAAGTAAAATCTGTTGGACTAGATTTCATATCTCCTGACGAGGTCACTACAGAAACCTCACCAATTCATCATATTTTATTAGGAAACAATATTTATTTAATTGAAAATTTAACGAATCTAGATGCCATTAAAACGAATCGATTCTTTTTTTCAGCAGCTCCTTTAAAAATTAAAGATAGTGATGGTGCTTTTGCAAGAGCGTTTGCTGTTATTTTTTAATACAAGCAGAGATCACTTACTGATTTCCCCTATTCCTTTCGAGCGATAAAAAAAGCAAAGATCATCATTGACCTTTGCTTCTATATTTTTTATTTAAATTAAGAAAAAGCTGCTCTATTCGAGGACGGACCCAAGAAAAGTAATCTTTATCTTTCTTTTTCGTACAAGCTATCTCTTCTCCGTCTACCATTCCAACAAGTTCTAACTCTAACAATTGCCTCGTAAATTCTAAAATATTTACTTCTTCTTGTGGGTATTCTTCCTTTAATTTCTCTTCAATTTCTCCTAATAAAAAACCGTCGCGCATCATTGCAAGTGCATCAATACAAAGTGGCGGCATTTCATATTTTTCTCCTGTAATTGTATCTTTTACAATATAATTCGTTTGATCTTTTCGAAATTGAATTGTGTGTAAACATACAGTCGAATTTAATGTTAATTCCATCATACCACCTCTTTTATAATATATGCATAGAAAAAAGGATGCGCGTGCACCCCTTTTTATTTACGTCAAACCTACAAACCGTTACATGAGCAATAAGCTCCATGTCGATATTTTCCTCCATTATAAACGAAGTGTTTTATAAAAAAAACCCTTCTTGAAACATTTTATCAAATGTTTCTATTTACACAACAAGAACACTTTTCTGAAAAGTAATTTCTTTTTACGTATCATGCGGTCGGCAACTGTATTTCAACTTTTGTCCCTATGCCAATACTACTTTGAATGTTGATACTTCCCTGGTGTTCTTCAATAATTTTATTCGTAATCATTAATCCAAGACCTGTACCATTTTCCTTTGTTGTATAAAACGCCTTCCCAAGCTTACCTATTTTCTCACTCTCTATACCAGATCCTTGATCCTCGATACAAACGCAAAGATTCTCTCCAATTGTTTTATATGCATGAACATTGATATTCCCACCATCTGGCATTGATTCAATTCCATTCTTCAAAATATTTAACAACACTTGTTTTAATTGTTTATCATCACCATTTACAGTTAACAAACCACTATCTGCTTGCATATAGATTTTCACTTTATATTGCGAAGCATAACTCTCCATTAGTTGCACAACATATACTAAAATATCCTGCATATTACAGCTTTCATATTTTGTTGATTTCGGCTTCCCTAACAGCATCAACTCGCTAACAAAACCATTGATCCTTTCAATTTCTTGTAACATAATCTCGTAACTCTTTGCATCCTCTGGATTCCGTTCTTTTTGAATTTGCGTAAATCCCTTTAAAGCTGTTAACGGATTTCGAATTTCATGAGCAATTGTTGCAGACATTGTCCCAATTACAGCAAGATTTTCAGCTTGTTTCACATTATGTAACATCTCAACAACAGTCCTAACATAAGACTGAAATCTTTTTAGTAACGAATGTGAAATAATGAAAAAGAAAATACATAAAACAAGTGGGATAACAACTTTTAAATCTTGTAACAATATAGTGAAGAAAACATATTTTCCAATTACACTAAAAGATACTACATAAAAATATTTCTTATTTACAAACACTGGTGCAAAAAGAATAAATAATATCTCCACCATACTTCCATGTTCAAACACTCGATCCGTTTCCAAATAAATCATTACATTATTAATAATGTCTATAAGCATATATCCGATTAAATACAAATACTTCACAAAATAAACGTATCCTCGTTTTTGAAGATATAATGAAATAGGAAATAACGACACTACAAATATGTATACCCCTATCCCAAGCCCACCTTCTGGCCAACCTACCTTTGCCTCGTTTATATTCATAGCAGGATACGCAAAATAATATATAGCGTCATATAAAAAAAATATTATATAGAATAATAATAAAAATACCTTTAAAGCTTCTCTTTCTTCATAAATTAAGCTTTTTAATTTTCTCATATAAATACCCCTCTTGGTCAATACCAAAAACATATTCCACTTTCCATCTCTTTAAATTATAATTATGAAATTGCTTTCAGGGCAATATATAACCGTCGATTGAGATTTCCCTTTCCTCTTATCATACTAAAAAAGGAAGTAAATAACTCTCCTTCCTTTTCATCGAATATTTTATATCCACCTTACCCGATCATGTAGCAAGCCATCTGTAGATATATTACAACCAATCACAAAATCTTTCATATATAAATTTAAATACTCCCCATACTTGCTTTTTGTATTTAGTAATAATTCTTCTACATAGTAGGCACCTTGTGGAAATTCATCTAAAAGCAAACTAGATAAACCCGCATAAATTCCACACCCTACTTGAAAATAAGTTGCATTTGTTTTATATTTTTGAAAAACTTGACTACTATTCATTATATTACACATATATGTTTCACTATTTTCATAAACGAGCAATACACCAACTAAATCCTCCCCAGCAATCTTCTCTTCTGCTGGATTAAATACTTTCCGATTCCAATTCCATAAATCTTCCACTCTATCTAAGTTCTGTCTAATTAAATTTGTTGTGTATTCATTAATACGATACAGAAAACCAACTTCCATATTAAATATTTTCCCTAAAATAAGGACTTCTTCATGTGGCATTAAACAACCATAAAATTCTCTTTCTCCTAATTTCACTTTATACTCTGTAGCATATACATCTTCATAAAAATAAAGGGGACGATGATGACTCATATACATCGGATAACTTAATATTGCTTCATCTAGAAAGCGCTCTACCGCCCAAGAGGCATAAAGTGTATGAGGTTGTATAAGTTTTTGATCCTCTAAAAAAGAATTATCATGTTCTACAATATAACACGCTTTCGGCACTTCATCTGGTCTTTCTTTCATAAGCTCAACAACCATCCATTGAACAACACCCGGATTCATGCCCGATCCTATTATTGATCTCGTATTCGTAAACTTCTCCTTTTCTTTTTCAAACCTTGTATATCTTTCTGTTAACTGAAACCCAAGTAAGCTATCATCTTTATCCACTGATTCATTTTCCAAAGCTGAATTGATATAACAAATTCCTAATTCATTACAGCAACTGAGTATATTGATTGTATCCGCTCCAGAAACATCAATAACAATCCCTGTTCTTTTTTCTTTTAAATGCTGTTTAAACTTGACTACATTTTGAAGATTTATTTCGTATAGAAAGAGCTTATCTTTCAAATTCGGAAATAATTCATCATAATAGTCTTTATCTTTTTGTTTTATATCAACTAAATGGAACTCTATATTATTTATCGCCGTATAAATCGGATCTTCTTTATTTACTACCGATTGATTCAAAATTGCTAATACAGCCTTAGCTGCTCCACCAGCACTGCCAAGCAATGTAATCGAAAAAGACTCTGGAAACTGCTCCACCAACAAAACCCCTTTAGTATAGTAGTTGAACAATGCTTTCTCAAAAAGTAAATTGGACATAATAATAGACAGCTCGTACATATTTTCTATAATTTTGCACAGAATTGCCTCTTTTACCGATAAAAAATAATGACCATACTTACATATCCAATTCGTATTCTTCCCTCATCTCGAAAAATGGTAAACAAATAGGCGCGACCTTTTCCTTTACACATATAAAAGAAAAAGCCAGCCACCTTAACTAGCTTACGGGCAATGAACAGACTTCACATGTTGAATATTCACATGTACCTTTTCATCGCGTGCTTTCATCAATTCAATATGACCATCATCAATTTTCGTCATCTTTCCAATTTTGCTAGATTCTTCACCTAAATCAAATACCATGATTTTTCCAGCCATTTTAATCAACTGTTCTTCAAATGTTCTAGCTAATGTGATATTTAATGGATTCACAGGGAGTTCATTTTTATTGAGGGAATAAGGAACTTGATTTTCCTTATAGGGGATTAACCATTTTAAATGTTTTAAGGATATATATACTGTTTTATATACTGGGCTATAAAAAACAATATAATCATTCATTACACTTGTAACATAACCATGAATAGAAGCATTTCCAGCCACATAAATTTCTGTGAAAATCCCTTTAGATGTAATCAGTACTTTTCGTAAAGAAATTGATGGTGATTCCCTTTTTATAACAGAGTCTGCATCGGGCTTTGAAATTTCTTCCTTATAAATCATAACAAACTTATAATATTGAATGTGATATAAAGATATATATACGTAGTCTTGTCCATTGTAAATAACGACAATATCATTTCCTACATCAATTAATAAGCCTTTAAATCTTTTTTCACCAATTAATTTAACATATATATATTCTCCAATATTTTTACTAAGCTCGTTCATCTATATCCTCCTTTCTATAAATTAAAACCTTGCCCTTATCTTAAAAATAATTAGGGGCACAATAGCACATAGCTATTTATCTTTAAATAGCAGGGAGCTCATTTATATTATAATGAACATTGTAGTAATGAAATAAAAGCTGTTCTTTACTCCCCCTATAATGAATGCCCCTCTTACTTACGAAACATTATTCTTTGTCATTCTTTTTATTTTTAGTTACTTGATTCACATTTTTAATATGCAAATTAAGGACATAAACTACTTCCTCATTGTTTACTAATGTTATATATTCTTCGTTTGTGTCACTTAACAAGCCTTCTACGCTCTCAGGACCGCCTCTATTGATTTTTACCCACGCATATTTCAAATTTCCTAGCACATCTTGAAACGTATCTTTCTCAAAATATGAACCCTCTTGACCCAAGTAATCTGCTTTCGTCTCTTTTGCTTTCTTGAGCACACTTTTTACATGCTTCTGCTGATAGTAAATTACTTCTCCCGAGTGTACTTGCAACGCTAAATATTCTTCGTTTGTCAGCAACAATAATCCAGTTTGACTCTCTGGGCCACGAAGGTTCACTCTAACACTCTGACCAACCAAACTTCCAATTCTTTTCACTTCTTTTCCTCCCTTCTAAATAGCTTATCTTCCGCGACTTGATTGTCTTTGTGCACGAGCTCTATATGATTGAGAAGAAGATGTATTCTCATTCTCATCACTGTCATCGCTCTCTTCAGATACTTGTAATCCATAATTCACACTTTTAATATGAAACTCTGAAATCTGCACAATTTCTTCTTTTACAATTAACGTTACGTAACCACAAGAAACGTCCTGTAAAATTCCTTCAATTTTTTCAGGACCACCTCGGTTAATTTTCACCCAGCGATATTTCAAGTTTTTAAGCAGGCGGTGAAAATTGTTTCCTTCTGCTAACGTTGGTAATAAGCTAATATCTTCTGAACTTTCTTTTGGATTTTTTGTAATACTTTTTAAATGCTGAAGTTGATAACAGTGAAATTCACCTTTTTCATTTAGTAATGTGAAATAATCTGAATGTACTGCCACGACTCTTCCCCTTTGAGATTCTGGTCCACCTCGGTTCACTCTAACATACTCTCCAATTAAACCATTCAATAAATTGCTACTTTTTGCACCCACGGGAAAACCCCTTTCATTAATTTATAAGTCGTTTGCACTGATAGTATATGTATCTGTACATGTTAAGTTCTCTATGTTTGTCCTATTATGAAAAAATATGCTTTTAACATGAAGGTACTAATACCTATCACATTCTCCTTATATCCCAACTTACTATGTCATTCACCTACATTTTTTAGTAACACGATGACAAAAAAGCCCCGTTTTAAAATGTATTTTCAGTACATCTTAAAACGGGACTATCTACTCATTTCACATCTTACTTAATCTTCGTCTTTAACATCCATATCTTCTGGAATTGGTTCATTCATGATTTCTTCCACTAATTGCTTATATTTTTCCATTTGTTCTAAATGTGTATTAAATTGTTCTTTATTCAACAAATATTGATCTCCATCAAATAAAGCACGGATACGCTTTTGTTGAATTAACTCTTCAATATACGACTTCGGTAAATTTAAATATTCCGCCGCTTCTTCTATTGTTATATACAATGCTTTCATTCCTTTATTAGTTTTTGGTATACATCATGCATCTTACTTTATTATAAGTTAATTTTGTAAACAAACGAAAAAGATTTTGTAAATCAAAATCAAAAAGCAGGTGGATGCATTCCATATATTGTATAATAATATAGTAAGTACTTTTTAAATATAGAATGGTATTACCCATTTACACAAAGGAGAGTTAACATTATGGCTACTCATCACATCATTACAATGTTAGAAGAATCATTACGAACTGAAACAGAACAAACAGGTTCTCAACTATCTAAAACTTTACCAAACAGAATTCTTTCCCAAACTGAAACTGTACATGAAGTCCATAATTATCGCACAATTGGAGAATGGTATAAAAATCATTTCTTATTCCAGCAAGACGATTTCCTTTGGGCTAAATATGCTTATTATGATGCATATTGTGAAGCTTTACAAAATCAAGGACACCTTACAAAACGCGTTCGCCACATATTAGAATCATTAGCTAGAAAACATGGGAAACAATATATTGCTTCTGTACAAAACATAAAATTTCCTAATGACCGAGCACAAGGAACAGCATAATTTGATTATCGCCAGGACAAACCCAACACAAATTCATTGTTTGCTAGAAAAATTTAAAAATAAAACGTTCAAGTCTTTGTATTCTTTTTTTTCAGAAATACATGTATATGGCATGAACTTATGAAACCGGTGTCATGATAATGGTTAAAAATATAGTAAACAGGAAAACCCCCATTTACATTTCTCGTTCGTTCGAGTGGAGAAGTAAATGGGGGTATACGTGTTCATTTATTATTTCATCATTTGCTTAATCAATTCTCGATTACGCTTTTTAAACACATCATTATGCGAAGAAACCATTCCGTATTCGCTTGCGTCTGGCTGAATAATTTGTTTCGCTTTATTCACAGCATTTCCAGCATCTTGGAATGCACCTGCAATTAAATGTAATTTCCCGTCATGCTTTAAAATATCCCCTGCAGCATATAACCCATCTATAGAAGATTCGCTATTTGCGTTACCTGCAATAAAATAATTATCTATAATTTCAACATCTAACTCACTATTGTCTAACAATGTCATATCACGCTCATATCCATGATTAATAATGACTTCATCAATAGCTAGATGAGAAACTTCCCCTGTTTCATGATTTGTTAGCTCAACATATTCAATCGTTTCATGATCTTCACCTGCAACTAATTTTGTAATTGACGTATTGAAGAAGCATTCCGCTGAACTATTCATAAGCTGACTCACTTGCGCCTCATGACCAGATAAAGTGTCTTTTCTATATGTTAAATAAACCTGTTTTGCAATTGGTTCTAATTCATTTGCCCAATCTATCGCAGAGTTTCCTCCACCTGAAATAATTACTGTTTTATCTTTAAAACGTTTTAAAGATTTTACCGTATAATTTAAATTTGATACTTCGAATCTCTCAGCACCTTCAATCGCTAACTTTTTTGGTTTCAATATACCACTACCAGTTGCAACAATGACTGTTTTTGAAAAATGCTCTTCTCCAGAAGTTGTTTTTAATACAAAAATCCCATCTTCATTACGTGTAATCGATTCTACTTTTTCATTTAAGACGACTTCTGGCTGGAATGTTAATCCTTGTTCTACAAGCTGATGAATTAATTTTTCACCGGTAATCGGTGGCAACCCACCTATATCCCATATCATTTTCTCTGGATAAACATGTATTTTTCCACCTAATTGTGGTTGAAATTCTATTATTTTTGTTTTCATTTCTCTTAGTCCACTATAAAAAGCTGAATAAAGCCCTGCAGGTCCTCCGCCTATCACGGTCACATCAAACAATTCCTCTTGATTCATTCATGTCACTCCTCAGCCACTAATCATTGATTATCATTCTCAATAAAATATAACCTGTTTTCACTAAATTTACAATCCAAATTACTATTGACAATACATCTATATAAAATTATATTATTTAAGGAGTCAATAGTGATAATCATTATCATCTTGTTAATAATTAACAAATTCGAGGTTACATTTTCTTTCATTAATACGGTGATTACTATATTGTAAAATCTAAAATTTAAGATTTTCAATAAAGATTTTGTATTACCACTAGCCTTTCAAAAGATCCACAGTTAAACAAATTAATATGTATCACATATCATCTATTAAAAGGAGAAAGACAATGAAAAGATTACTCATTTCACTAACAGTTCTTTTCGTTCTTGTTATGAGCGCTTGTAGCAACGGCTCAACAGACAAGAAGAACGATGCAAAAGATAGCAAGTCAAAAACAATTACATACCAATCTGAAAATGGTAAAGTTGAAGTTCCAGCAAATCCAAAACGTGTTGTTGTCCTATCGTCATTCGCTGGGAACGTAATGTCTTTAGGTGTAAACCTTGTTGGGGTAGATTCATGGTCTAAACAAAACCCACGTTTTGATAGCAAATTAAAAAATGTTGCTGAAGTATCAGATGAGAATGTTGAAAAAATCGCTGAATTAAATCCAGATTTAATCATCGGTTTATCAAATGTTAAAAATGTTGATAAGTTAAAGAAAATCGCTCCTACTGTGACATTCAGATACGGTAAAGTTGATTACTTAACACAACATGTAGAAATCGGTAAATTATTAAATAAAGAAAAAGAAGCAAAAACTTGGGTTGATGATTTCAAGAAACGCGCTCAAGTAGCAGGAAAAGAAATTAAAGCGAAGATCGGTGAAGATGCAACAGTTTCAGTTATCGAAAACTTCAACAAACAAATTTATGTATACGGCGATAACTGGGGCCGTGGAACAGAAATTCTTTATCAAGAAATGAAATTAAAAATGCCTGAGAAGGTGAAAGAAAAAGCATTAAAAGAAGGCTACTACGCATTATCTACTGAGGTTTTACCTGAGTTTGCTGGAGATTACTTAATCGTAAGTAAAAACAAAGATACTGACAACTCATTCCAAGAGACAAAATCATACAAAAACATCCCAGCAGTAAAAAATAATCACACATTTGAAGCAAACATGATGGAATTCTACTTTAATGATCCACTTACATTAGATTTCCAATTAGACTTCTTCAAAAAGAGCTTTCTTGGCCAATAATACAACAGTGAGGAATTCTTAAATTAAGAATTCCTCTTCCTTTATTCTACGAAAAGAAAAGATGTGAAACTGATGACAAAAGATGATAATATACGTTCCACCACTTTTACATACAAGTTTATTCTAGGAATCATTGCATTCTTTCTTATTTTTATGGTCGCAATGGTATTTGGTGCTGCCGATACTACTGTAAAAGACGTATGGTTAGCACTTACTTCTTCCGCTAAAGGAGATAAGTTATCCATTATTCGTGAAATACGCTTACCACGTGAAGTTGCAGCTATTTTTGTAGGAGCTGCACTCGCTGTATCGGGCGCTATTATGCAAGGGCTAACGCGAAATCCCATTGCCGATCCAGGACTACTTGGACTAACGGGTGGTGCAAATGCTGCACTTGCACTGACAATCGCCTTTATTCCTTCTGTTAGTTACCTATACTTAACAATCGCTTGCTTTACCGGGGCAGCAATTGGTGCACTTATGGTTTTCGGAATTGGTATGGTGAAAAAAGGTGGACTCTCTCCCCTTCGAATTGTACTAGCTGGTGCTGCTGTCTCAGCATTTTTAGTCGCGATTTCAGAAGGTATTGGCATTTACTTTAAAATTTCACAGGATGTATCACTTTGGACAGCTGGAGGAGTAATTGGAACGACATGGGGCCAATTAAAAATTATCATTCCAGTTATTTCAGTAAGTATATTCATCGCGATTTTACTTTCAAAGAAATTAACTGTTCTTAGTTTCAGTGAGGAAGTCGCAATTGGATTAGGTCAAAAAATTATTTTCATTAAAACAATTTTATTTATTGTTATCATCCTACTTGCTGGCGCTTCTGTAGCACTTGTTGGAAACATGGCATTTATCGGCTTAATGGTGCCTCATATAGTTCGCCCAATCGTCGGTCCAGACTATCGCTTTGTTATCCCGATGTCAGCAATTACTGGCGCTTCCTTCATGCTACTTGCAGACACTATCGGCCGTACAATTAATGCTCCGTATGAAACACCGGTTACTGCTATTGTCGCGATTGTAGGATTACCATTCTTCCTATTCATTGTACGTAAAGGAGGAAGATCATTCTCATGATTCAACAATCTATTGTAAAAAAACAACGTCTTATTATACTTGCATTACTTATACTCACGATCACAACAATTGTAGTTGGAATGGGGCTTGGCTCTGCATCTCTATCCTATGATCGATTAATTCCAACACTTATGGGACAAGGAACTTTTAAAGAAGAATTCGTTTTATACTCCCTTAGATTACCTAGAATTGTTATTACTCTATTAGCTGGGATGGCGCTTGCTTTATCAGGTGCTATATTACAAGGGATTACTCGAAATGATTTAGCTGAACCTGGTATCCTTGGAATTAACTCCGGGGCTGGCGTTGCAGTTGCTATTTTCTTTTTATACTTTCCGATAGACGTAGGTTCATTTATTTACTTACTACCAGTCGTTGGATTTATCGGTGCTTTTCTTACAGCTTGCCTCATCTACGTATTTTCATATAGTAGAACGGAAGGGCTTCAGCCAATAAGATTAACACTAACGGGGATTGGATTTGCATTCGCTCTTTCCGGAATGATGATTGTCCTTATTTCATCGGCAGAACGTACCAAAGTAGACTTTATCTCAAAATGGATTGCCGGAAACATTTGGGGCGATGATTGGGTCTTCGTTTTAGCAATGCTTCCTTGGTTAGCTATACTCATTCCATACGTTTTCTATAAAGCCAATCGTTTAAATATCCTTGCCTTAAACGAACAAGTCGCAATTGGGGTCGGCATCGAAATTGAAAAAGAACGCCGCTCCTTACTAATAGCAGCTGTAGCATTAGCTGCCGCTGCCGTTTCAGTAACAGGTGGAATCTCCTTTATCGGACTGATGGCTCCTCATATCGCAAAAGCTTTAATAGGTCCTAGACATCAAATGTTCATCCCTATTGCCGTTTTAATCGGCGGATGGCTATTGCTACTAGCAGACACTATTGGACGTCATATCGTCGAACCTAGCGGTATTCCCGTAGGTATTGTCGTTGCTTTAATTGGGGCACCTTACTTTATGTATTTATTGCTCAAGAAATCATAAAAAATCCCCTCGAGAAATTTTTCTTGAGGGGATTTTTTTATTGAAATGTTTTTTATTGTTGCCCATACCCTTCAAACTTTCTCGCCAAATTTTCCATCTCTTCTGCTGGCAATAGCTTTGGTTCCCCAATACTCTTCGTTTGATAATAGATTTGAGCGCAAAACTCAATGTCTTCTGCTATGGTAAATGCCATTTTTATATGATTCACACCAGCCATTAAACCTTGATTAGCGAGTAAAACTGCACGACGGTCAATCATTCCTTCAAAGGCTGCTTCTGCTAATTCCTTCGTACCAAGCGTTTCATACGGTGCACAGCGTACATTCGGACCAGCAAAAACAATGAAATACGATACCGAAGGAAGCTCCCAACCTATATCCTGTTCTTTTTGGTTTTATTATAGCTTGCTAGAGATGGGCGTCAATGTTTCTATTTTGTTCATTGCAATACGCTTTCTATTATATATATTTAAAATAACAACTCTTTTTCAACAATATTACGATTCATTTTGTTTTATTTATTGCATAATTCTATGTAAAATAAATAAGAAGATACTTTTCAAATTCACTATCTACTAAGAAACCTTTCCCTCTAAAAAACTTGATTATTCCATACTATACATTTCCATTTCAACTTTAAACTCGTGTATCAAAAATAATGAAAAATACAACTTCACTCATACGAAACTTCAATCTCTACCATATCACCATCAAATTACCTACTAATTTCATTTAAAAGTAAAGATTACGTAAAAGTATAATAAAGTTCGTACATTCTCCTTGACAAAATAACTGATTTTATATGATAATTAATATCGAATTAGAATTATTATAGTTAATTAAAAAATATATTTTATGAGCAAACTAATTTCCGATGCTCAAAACCAACTTTTAGGAGGAATTTTAATATGTTATTAATCGGCACAGAAGTAAAACCGTTTAAAGCTAATGCTTACCATAATGGAGAGTTTATCCAAGTTACTGACGAAAGTTTCAAAGGAAAATGGAGCGTAGTTTGCTTCTACCCAGCAGACTTCACATTCGTATGCCCAACTGAACTTGAAGACTTACAAAACCAATATGCAACTTTAAAAGAATTAGGCGTTGAAGTATACTCTGTATCTACTGACACTCACTTCACGCATAAAGCATGGCATGATAGCTCAGAAACTATCGGCAAAATCGAATACATTATGATTGGTGACCCAACTCGCACAATCACTAGCAACTTCAACGTATTAATTGAAGAAGAAGGTCTTGCTGCTCGTGGTACATTCATCATCGATCCAGACGGCGTTATCCAATCTATGGAAATCAATGCTGGCGGTATCGGCCGTGACGCAAGCATCCTTGTTAACAAAGTGAAAGCAGCTCAATACGTACGTAACAACCCAGGTGAAGTTTGCCCAGCTAAATGGCAAGAGGGTTCTGCAACACTTAAACCAAGCCTTGACCTTGTAGGCAAAATCTAAGGAGTTCGATCAAAATGATACTAGATGCAGATATAAAAGCACAACTATCCCAATACCTTCAATTAATGGAGAACGATATTCTACTTAAAGTTAGCGCAGGAGACGATAATGTATCGAAAGATATGTTAGCTCTAGTTGATGAATTAGCTACGATGTCTTCTAAGATTTCAGTAGAAAAAGCAGAATTAGAGAGAACACCAAGCTTTAGCGTAAATCGCCCAAGCGAAACTACTGGAGTAACTTTCGCTGGTATTCCTTTAGGACATGAATTTACTTCTTTAGTGTTAGCTTTACTACAAGTTAGCGGACGTGCTCCAAAAGTTGAACAAAAAGTAATCGATCAAATAAAAAACATTCAAGGCGAATATCATTTTGAATCTTATATCAGCCTAAGTTGTCATAACTGTCCTGATGTTGTACAAGCTCTTAACATAATGAGCGTTCTTAACTCTGGTATTACACATACTATGATTGATGGCGCTGCATTCAAAGAGGAAGTAGAAAGCAAAGACATCATGGCAGTACCAACTGTTTACCTAAATGGCGAATCTTTCGGAAGCGGTCGTATGACACTTGAAGAAATTTTAGCTAAAATGGGTAACGGTCCAGATGCATCAGAGCTTTCTGATAAAGATCCATACGATGTTCTTGTTGTTGGTGGCGGCCCTGCTGGTGCAAGTGCAGCAATTTATGCAGCACGTAAAGGCATCCGTACTGGTATCGTTGCTGAACGCTTCGGTGGTCAAGTAATGGATACTATGGGTATTGAGAACTTCATCAGCGTAAAACGCACTGAAGGTCCTAAGCTAGTAGCAAGCCTTGAAGAACACGTAAAAGAGTACGACATCGATGTAATGAATCTACAACGTGCAAAACGTTTAGAGAAAAAAGAACTTATTGAAGTGGAACTTGAAAACGGCGCTGTTCTGAAAAGTAAGAGCGTAATCGTTTCAACAGGTGCTCGCTGGCGCAACGTTGGCGTACCAGGTGAAGCTGAGTTCAAAAACAAAGGTGTAGCATACTGCCCACACTGTGACGGTCCATTATTCACTGGAAAAGATGTAGCAGTTATCGGCGGTGGTAACTCTGGTATTGAAGCAGCTATCGACTTAGCGGGTATCGTTAAGCACGTAACTGTTCTTGAGTTCATGCCAGAATTAAAAGCTGATGCTGTATTACAAGAACGTCTTAACAGCTTACCTAACGTAACTGTTCTGAAAAACGTTCAAACGAAAGAAATTACTGGTACTGACAAAGTAGACGGTATTTCTTACATCGATCGTGAAACTGAAGAAGTTCACCACGTTGAATTACAAGGTGTATTCGTTCAAATCGGTCTTGTGCCAAACACAGATTGGTTAGGCGATACCGTTGAACGCGTTCGCGGTGAAATCGTAACAGACAAGCACGGTGCTACAAACGTATCAGGAGTGTTTGCTGCAGGTGACTGTACAAATAATCCGTACAAACAAATCATCATCTCTATGGGTTCAGGTGCAAACGCAGCTTTAGGTGCATTTGATTACTTAATCCGTAACTAATAATAGACGTGAGTTTTAAAAAGCAGGTGCCCAAGGCACCTGCTTTCTTTATAATCCTAATTTATAAACTAAAAACCTCTCATTCCCATTCCTCTCATAAGCACCCGGCAATCTAACTTCCTTCTTCAGCTCAAAAGCAGTTTGATTCTCTAAGAAAAAGATATAATCTTCAGATGGATAGTATAAAATAATATCCACTTCCCTCTCTGTTTCCTCTACCGAAAGCAAAATGTTATTCACTACGTTCATAAACACTTGTACTGAAAACGGATTAAAGAAATAAAATCGGTTATCACGCGGATCAATCTCATATTCTTGCGCTAAACAACACTCAAATTGAATTTTATCTTTACCGTTTCTCACTTTTCGTGAATAGCGCTCACGATTATCCATCGCTTCTTTATAAAACTCTTCATTCATTTCAATGCCAACCGCTGATGCACCGCACTTATGATGCATGTAAAAGTTTAATCGTCCTTTTCCGCACCCAAAGTCTACAATTCGATCACTATTTTTTATTTCATATTGGTTTAACAATTCCTCTAACCCACTATATGGCGTCGGTTCATAGCGATGGTAATGCAAAGATTTATTAAATCCCTTCTGCTCACCAACTGTTTTTATATGTAATACAGCATCGTAATATTGTTCGTTCATTCGTTTTCTCCTATTAAGAAATGATACTTATTATTATACACCACAGAAAAAAGCCTGATTTTTATCAGGCTTTAAACGAATATTACTTTAAAACTTTCAACACAGTTTGCTTCAATATTTCTACCCCATCTACTATACAATCATGATTAAACTGCATACGTGGATGGTGTAACCCTGGTTTTAAGTTAGCCCCGAGTCCCAGCATAACGGCTTTTAAATGTGGTCTTTTCACTGTATAGTAATGAAAATCATCGCTTCCTGTCGTATACAGTGGTCCAGTACATCCCTCTTCCCCATACACTTCAAGAATACCTTTACGCATAAAGCGCTCCGCTTCTTCTGATACTTCTGCTCCTGGCGCAAGATCAATCCACTCATAATAAATTTTGGATCCCATGGATTCAGTAGACGTAATTACGTGCTCGATTTTTTGTTTCAACTCATCTAGTAATATATTATTTTCTGCCCTTACATCTAAGCTAAAATGACCGTTTCCCGGAATGATATTTAAATTATCACCACCAGCTTGGCATCTCGTCATCTTAACAGAATGCGATGTTTGCGGTGGTAACCATATATTTTTCAATCCGATATTAATCATTGAAATAACGTCAATTGCGTTTATACCTTGATGTGGTCTCGCTCCATGTGCATCCTCCCCATGAATCGTAACTTCTAAAAAACCTGCTGCTCCGTGACGAATCGATGGTGCCGCTTGTTTCAAAGGCAATTCCTCAATCGGTCGTAAATGAACACCAAATAGGAAATCAGCATCATCCACAGCACCTTTCTCTACCATCTTTAAAGCACCATTTCCTTTTTCTTCAGCCGGCTGAAAAATAAATCTAACAGTACCATTTCCCCATCTCATGTTTTTCAATTGTAAAACAAGTCCCATCACAATCGTCATATGAGCATCGTGACCACATGAATGGTTTGCTTTATATTCCCCATCTACTTCTTGCCATAATGCATCCATGTCGGCACGAATAGCGATAACCGGCTTCCCGCCCCCAACCTCAGCGATCACTCCAGGACAATCATCAAATGTTTTATATGGAAGTCCTTCTTCTTTTAGAAATTGAGTAATATAGGCTGTCGTCTCATATTCCTTCCAGCTTACTTCAGGGTTTTCGTGTAAATGCTGAAAAATTTCTGTTAAACGCTCTTGTAGCTCTAAAGTTTTCAACTTCCATTCTCCTTCCTAAATTCGAAGCAGTTTTATCATTCATAAAAAATCCTATTTTGAAGAATATATTGAACATTCACTCAAATGTCAAGAGATTGTCCCTGCATTTCTTTTGAAATATAATAAAGTTAACAATTCAGAAAATTATTTTTAAAAATCATTCATCACTAGTCTAAACTTCTTATGAATATATGTAGCTTTAAATCTATAAAAGGACGTGGATTATACAATGAAAATTACAGCTATTCACATTTACGCAATTCGTTTACCACTTCGCAATCCGTTCGTTATTAGTTATGGTTCTTACCCTGATATGCCTTCTATTATCGTTAAAATGGAAACGGATGAAGGGATTGTCGGTTACGGTGAAGGAGTCGCTGATGATCACGTTACAGGTGAATCGTGGGAAAGTACTTTCCATGTTTTAAAACATACGTTAGCTCCAGCTCTACTTGGTAAAAATCCAATGCATATCGAAAAAATTCACGATATCATGAATAGCACCATTTATGGTGTTCCTACCGCAAAAGCCGCTATTGATATTGCTTGCTTTGACATAATGGGTAAAAAATTAAACCAACCTGTATATCAATGCATTGGCGGACGCTATCATGAAGAATTTCCGGTTACTCACGTTTTAAGCATCGCCTCCCCAGAAGATATGGCGGAAGAAGCTGCTTCGATGATACAAAAAGGATATCAATCATTCAAAATGAAAGTGGGTACTGACGTAAAAGAAGATGTTAAAAGAATTGAAGCTGTACGTGAGCGTGTAGGAAATGATATTGCCATTCGTGTTGATGTAAACCAAGGTTGGAAAAATAGCGCAAATACATTAACAGCACTTCGTTCACTAGGACACTTAAACATTGATTGGATTGAGCAACCTGTTGTAGCTGATGATATCGATGCTATGGCTCATATTCGCTCAAAAACAGACCTTCCACTTATGATTGACGAAGGATTAAAAGGCTCTCATGAAATGCGCCAAATTATTAAGCTACAAGCAGCTGATAAAGTAAACATAAAATTAATGAAATGCGGCGGCATATACCCAGCTGTTAAACTTGCTCATCAAGCTGAAATGGCGGGCATTGAATGTCAAGTTGGCTCCATGGTTGAATCGTCTGTTGCTTCTTCCGCAGGATTCCATGTTGCCTTTTCTAAAAAAATCATTACAAGCGTTGAACTAACAGGCCCATTAAAATTTACGAAAGATATTGGAGACTTATCTTACGATATACCATTTATTCGTTTAAACGAAAAACCAGGATTAGGCGTTACAGTGAATGAAGACACACTACATGAATTAACTGTGTTTCAAGACGTTGTACGTTAAAGGAGGATCTTAACATGACTATTCTTTATGAAGGAACATTAAAACAAAACGAGCGACTATTTCACGTTACATTATTATCTTTAAATCATATCGAACAAATTTTATCATTACAAAATGTTGTAATTGAGGCATTAGAAAATAAAAGTAGCCTGCAGCCTCTTACAAGGGAAGAAATTCAGTACATACTAGAGGGAAATGGCATGATGATTGGTGCTTTTATAGAAAACGAGCTCATTGCATTCCGTGCCCTATTAGTCCCTCCTATTGACGAAGAACATTTAGGACTTGATATTGGTTTACCAGAAAGCGAATTACACCGCGTCATCTATCAAGAAATATCAAACGTTCACCCTGATTATCGTGGAAACGGTATGCAAAAAATATTAGCGAGTGTCATTATGGACGAATTACAAAAATCAAATAACAAATTCGATTACATTTGTTGTACCGTTGCGCCATTTAATATTCCGAGCTTAAAAGATAAATTTGCGCAAGGAATGGAGATTGCTGCGCTGAAGGAGAAGTATGGCGGGAGTTTGCGGTATGTTTTTGTGAAGGATTTGCGTGGGGACAAGGAACGCAATTGGATTGATGTTAAGAGTGTTCCGATGAGTGATGCTGGTGGACAGCAGGCGTTCCTTTTGGAGGGGTATCGTGGGTATGAGATGGAGAAAGTAGAAGGAGATTTTGTTATGAAATTTGGACGATAATCTCTATGCTCGAAAAAAAGGAGATGTCCCTTGTGACATCTCCTTTTTCTCCCCGCCGAACAATTCTTTGGTAAATAAAATTATATCAGCGATTCTTCAAATTTATCGACCACAACTCCAAATTTATCAGCGATTTCTCAAATTTATCGGCGATTCGACAAGGAATATCGATTTACAGACAAAAATCGACACCACCTGCTAAACCGTCATCTTCCAACTAGATAACGCTAACCAGTTCTCCATTTCCTTATAATCAGGCATTATCTTCCCGACAAGACGCCAAAAAGAGCGGTCGTGATTTAAATGAACCATATGGCACATTTCATGAACAACTACATAGTCAATTACCCGCTGTGGTGCCATTGCTAGCTTCCAATTGAATGTTAACTGTAGATTTGAATCACAAGTGCCCCACGTACGACTACTATCTGTAATACGAATAGAACGCGGTTTTGTTTTAAAGTTACTTTGATGCGCTTTAATACTCTTCTCTACTAATGCTTTGCACTGCTTATAGTAAAATCGTTTTAAAGCTTGTTGTATTTTCTCATCCTTAAGCTCTTTCACATAAGTATGTAGCTTATCCCCTTCAAACACTGCATTGTCTTGCGTAATACTTACATCTTGAGAAATCTGTATCGGATACGTGTTTCCTAAATATAGAAAGCCCTCTCCTTGATCATAAGCCTTTTCCTGTGGACCACGTACTCTCTCCTGCATTTCCTTACGTGTTTTCTGAATCCAATCCCATTTCTCCTCTAGCAACTGGATTATATATTCAACAGGCGTACCTTTCGGAGCTTGTGCTTCCACATTCCCGTAAGAATCTACATAAAGACGTACAGATTTTTTCTTCTTATAAGTTATATGAAAATTAATTGTCTCATCTAAATATGTATGTACCATTTCATCACCTAACGTATTCGTTCATAATTATTTTTACAAATAAAAAAGAGTAGGATACAACGTCCTACTCTATCTATTATATCATTTACTGCTTTAACAAACTTATTATCCTCTATACTTTACAGCTAATCCCTTTACAAAATTCCTTGCGTATCTGTCACCGCACTCTTTGTAATTTTTATGGCCTTTTTTTCTTAATAGAGCGCCCAGTTCGCCTTTTGTGACCTTAACTCCTACGCTATCTAATATATCAAGCACATCTTCACTCGTTAAAGATAGTGCGATTTTCATTTTCTTTAAAAGAAGATTATTCGCACTCTCATTACTCTGTACAGGTGCCGCTTGTCCTGGTTTCGGATCTTGCTTTCCTCTTTTTAAAGTAATAAATCCATTTAAAAATGAATCTAACATCATCATATCGCATGTTAATACGTAATCATCTTCGACTACATCAGCGTTTTCAGCTTCATGTTGTGGACTTTTCTTTACTTTTGTAAGCATATCAACTACTTCTTCTTTCGTCACTTCCATGCCACCAAGTTTAAAGATTTCCACCATATCTATATCTTTTATATCCATAGCATATCTTACTCTTTTTAATATATCGTTGTTGCTCATTGCCATTGTGTTTCCTCCTGAAATGTTGATTATTTATACAGCAGTTAAAGCGTGTCCTCTAACATACTTTAAATTATTATGTTAAGTATAACTTTTAAGATAATATCCGCTAAATTAATACTTTAACATTTTAAAGATAGGTTTTATAGTCTTACTCTAACTTTTCTCCATCATTGTATCTATGTTTGTTGTATGCTTATAAAAAGATTTCCATCTTAACATTAACTAAAAGAAAAAACAGTGCTTTGATTTCTCAAATACACTGTTCTTTTCCAGCTCTACGCTTATTTTAAACTCATCCAAGCCACATCATACTCCACATGTGCAGAGTGTACATGGCAACACAAGGGTACTTTTGTCTTTATTACATTCTTAAGATTTTTGCTTTCAAAAAAACAGACTTTCTCAAAACAAAAGTTATCGGCTGACTGAATAAAATAAATACCCACAAATTAATACAATCCATTCCCTCTAACTTTCAAGAGTTACACTGTCTCACTGTCCCCAGCCCCATCAACACTCGCTTCAAACTTATCAAGCAACGTACGCACTTCATCTGTTGATTTCGTGCTCATCAATTGATTTCTTAATTCAGCAGCTCCATGGAATCCTTTGACATAAATTTTGAAAAAGCGATGAAGCCCTGTAATTGAACGTGGCAGTACTTCCGCATATTGATCTTGAAGATCAAGCTGCAGTCTTAAAAGATCAAGGTGTTCTTTGCTGCTATGCTCTTTTGGCTCTTTTTCAAAAGCAAAAGGATTTTTAAAAACACCTCGTCCGATCATAACGCCATCGATACCATATTTTTCAGCAAGTTCCATCCCAGTTTGACGGTCAGGAATGTCTCCATTGATTGTTAGTAGCGTATTCGGTGCGATACGGTCACGTAATTTTTTGATCTCCGGAATTAGTTCCCAATGCGCATCTACTTGGCTCATTTCTTCTCTTGTGCGTAAATGAATAGAAAGGTTCGCAATATCTTGTTTGAAAATATGCGTTAACCAATCCTCCCACTCATTTAACTCTTTAAAGCCAAGTCGTGTTTTTACGCTTACAGGCAGTCCGCCCGCTTTTGCTGCTTGAATAAGTTCTGCCGCAACATCTGGACGTAGAATAAGGCCACTACCTTTTCCTCTTGATGCCACATTCGGTACAGGACAGCCCATATTAATATCGATGCCTTTAAATCCTAGCTCCGCCATACCAATACTCATTTGACGGAAATATTCAGGATTATCTCCCCAAATATGTGCCACCATTGGCTGTTCATCTTCTGTAAAAATCAAACGGCCACGCACACTTTTCATACCCTCTGGATGACAATAGCTATCCGAGTTTGTAAACTCTGTGAAAAATACATCCGGTCGACCGGCTTCACTTACTACGTGACGAAAAACAACATCTGTCACATCTTCCATTGGTGCAAGTACAAAAAATGGTCGTGGTAAATCACGCCAAAAATTATCTATCATTTCAAACTCAAATCCTCTCACTATGAATACAACTTCAAACTCTCGGTCAAAAAATATAAAGCCAAATATTACACTTACATCATGTTTAATAACTTATTATCAAACACGAGTAAATTTGTGAAAATCGGCAATGTTTATTTTAACTAAAATCGGTCCTGAATGGTATTTTTATAAACCAAAAAGCAGATGGTATAGATTTTTTCTATATCAACTGCTTTTCTATTATACCAACTTAAGCCAGGCCACACACTCCACATGAGTCGTATGCGGGAACATATCAACAGGTTGTACTTCCTGTGTTTTATATCCGCCTTCTTCTAGTACTTTTAAGTCACGTGCTAATGTTGCTGGGTTGCATGATACGTATACGACGCGTTTTGGCTTCATGTCGATGATTGTGTTTAGTAGTGCCTCGTCACAGCCTTTACGTGGTGGATCAACGACCATTGTATCGGCGATTACGCCTTCTTTGTACCATTTTGGAATGACTACTTCTGCTTCTCCTACTGCGAATTCTGCATTTGTCATGTTGTTTAGTGCTGCGTTTCTGTTTGCGTCTTCGATTGCTTCTGGGACGATTTCAACACCGTATACTTTTTTCGCTTTTTGCGCTAGGAATAAGGAGATTGATCCGATTCCGCAATATGCATCAATTACTGTTTCGTTACCATCTAGTTTTGCGTATTCTAACGTTTTATCGTATAGCACTTTCGTTTGTTCTGGGTTTACTTGATAGAATGAACGCGCTGAAATCGCAAATTTAATGTCACCAATAAAGTCATAAATATATTCTGATCCGTACAGTACTGTCGTTTTGTCTCCGAAAATAACATTTGTACGTTTCGTGTTTACGTTTTGAACGATTGATTTTACTTCTGGGAATTTCGCTGCGATTTTTTCAATGATTGCTTCTTTATTTGGCAGTTCCGCTGTACGTGTAATGAAGACAAGCATAATTTCCCCTGTTACTTGTCCAAAGCGGGCCATTACGTGGCGAAGTGTTCCTTTATGGCGCTCTTCGTTATACGCTGTGATGCCGTGTTTTTCACAAATACGCTTTACTTCTTGAATTAATGTATCGTTTTCTTCTGCTTGAATTAAGCATGTTTCCATATTAATGATGTCATGTGTTCCTTGACGATAGAAACCAGCTACAAGTCCACCTTCACGTTCTCCAATTGGCACTTGTGCTTTATTACGGTATACCCAAGGATTCTTCATGCCAAGTACAGGATGAACGGGAACATCGTTTAGTCCACCGATGCGCTGCATAACGTCACGTACTTGCTTCTCTTTCGCTTTTAGTTGTCCTTCATATGTTAAGTGCTGAAGCTGACAACCACCGCATTGGTTGTATACTGGGCATTCTGCATCTTTACGATATGGACTTTCTGTATGAAGCTTCATTAAACGACCAAATGCGAAGTTTTTCTTCACTTTAATAATTTTGATTTGTGCCTCTTCACCTGGCAATCCGTTTTTGACGAAAATAGGATATCCTTTTACTTTCGCAACACCGGCACCATCATGTGTTAAATCTTCAAACACTACATCTATAAACTCGTTTTTTTCAACTGGTGGCGTCATTTTTGTACTCATTTTCCGACCTCTCTTTTTCATAACACTGCGTTACATTTTATCATACTTATATGGTCTATTTCTATTGGAAGAAAAAAAGCTATTGACGATGCTTCTCTATTAATGTTACGCTACTACTAATTTGATACGGACGATGTTACCTCATATATACTCGATAATATGGATCGAGAGTTTCTACCCGGCAACCTTAAATTGCTGGACTATGGGGAAAACTAATGAATATTAGCTTGTTTTTTTGTATACAAAGACTCATATTGATTAGCTTTCTCTCATAGATGAAAGTGAATCCATATGAGTCTTTTTTATTTTTTACTTTTCTAAAAGGTCAGACATCTTACGTATGACATAAAACCTTTACTACTTAATTTATTAGTTATATAACGAGCGTTTTATGTAAAAACTTTATACGAACTTCTGAAAGGGGCAACTACATGCAATACGTAATGAGCGTTATCGGTATTCTTGCCGTGTTAGGTTTATGCTTTGCTTTGTCAAACAACAAAAGTAAAATCAACTTCCGTGCAATTGCTATTATGATTGGTTTACAAATTTTAATCGGTTGGTTTATGTTTGGCACAAAAATTGGTCAGCAAATTATTATTTTCATTGGTAAAGTCTTCAACAAGCTAATTAAACTTGGTACGACAGGTGTCGATTTTCTCTTTAATGGAATTCAAAGAGATTTTGTCTTTTTCTTAAATGTATTATTAATTATCGTCTTTTTCTCAGCACTACTTTCTATTTTTAGTTATTTAGGTGTTTTACCATTCATCGTTCGCGTTGTCGGCGGTGTAATTTCAAAAATTACTGGTTTACCACGCGTTGAATCATTCCATGCGGTAAACTCTGTATTCTTCGGTTCAAGTGAAGCATTAATCGTTATTAAAAATGATTTACAGCATTTCAATAAAAACCGTATGTTTATCATTTGTTGTTCTGCGATGAGCTCAGTTTCTGCTTCTGTTACCGCATCATACGTTATGATGTTGGATGCGAAATATGTACTAGCAGCTCTTCCGCTAAACTTATTCTCAAGCTTAATCGTTTGTTCTTTATTAACACCAGTTGATACGAAAAAAGAAGAAGAAACAGTTCAAAAATTTGATCGAAGCCTATTCGGGGATAGCTTTATTGGTGCAATGATTAACGGTGCATTAGATGGTTTAAAAGTAGCTGGTATCGTTGCCGCATTAATGATCGCCTTCATCGGTGTGATGGAAGTTATAAACTACGTAATTAGTGCCGCTTCTGGTGCAATGGGACATGCTGTTACTTTACAACAAATCTTCGGCTATATTCTTGCTCCATTTGCATTCTTAATGGGTATTCCAGCTCATGATATTATCCCTGCTGGTGGCATCATGGGTACGAAAATTGTTTTAAATGAATTCGTAGCGATCTTAGACTTAAAAGGTGTTGCTTCAACGTTATCTCCACGTACAGTTGGAATTGTTACAGTATTCTTAATTAGCTTCGCAAGTATTAGCCAAATTGGTGCGATCGTTGGTACAATTCGTGCCCTTTCTGAAAAGCAAGGAAGCGTCGTATCGAAATTCGGTTGGAAAATGCTATTTGCATCAACACTTGCTTCTATTTTATCTGCGACAATCGCTGGATTGTTTATTTAATAAAAAACCACCTTACTTGTTTAAGTAAGGTGGTTTTTTCGCTTCTTTAAGAAAGCGAGTGAAATTCGACTACTTTTTCTTTACTAATAAGCTTTCCTTCATGTATACCTTTTACTGAAATATCAATAATGGATTTATTTCCTCCTTCAAGCTTTCCTAAAGAAAATAAATAGATTAAATTTTCTTTTTGTAATACCCACTGCTTGCCGTTCCATGGACCCGTTAGCCTTTGTTCTGAAGATGCTTTTACTTCTCCAACATACTGACATTCTCCAAACGAAGTTCTTATTATATTCTTCTCAGTATCAATCACTATATGTCGAAATAGCTCTAAATTTTTACTTGAAACAATTTCTATTTCGTGATTACTCTTTTGTTTAAATTGCAGTTTTCCATCACTTGTATTAGATAGGCTACTATGCTCAACAGCATTTCTAAAAAAGTTATATTCTTCTTCCGTAACACCAAAATTAGGATGATACGGCTTCACCTGTTTATCTATATGCCCCGATATGTAGTTTACATACCACTCTTTATCATTTTTCACATGATCACTCATTTTTTTAGTAATAACCTCTACTTTTTTACGGGTATCACGATCCATTTCAAGCGTCATAATATCCGCAGTCATAAGGCGTGACGGAATATACTCTTCTACGCTATTTGCTTTACTCACTTCACTTTGACAACCAACTATACATAGCAATACTAGAAGGATATATATTATTTTTCTGTATTTCATTTCTATTCTCCACTCCGCACATCATTCTTACTTATATTTACAATGTTTTCTATTATAATCTGAAATCCTTATATTCGAATGAAAATGAATAACATATGCAGAATTGCATATAAAGTAGCATTCATCTTACTTTAAAATGAGCTTAAATCGATTACCAAAATATACAAATTACAAATTCTAAATGCTATAATTTGTAAAAAACACTGGAGGATTTTATGAAAGCTCACGCCCTTTTTGATTTTTTACATTTATTGTTTTTAAGCATGAAAAGCTATTACGTATGGGGAATGCCTATCTATGTCTTCATTATTCCTCTCATTTTTGTAGTAGGGTATATCATTATTACTTCCAATAAGAAAAGAAAGGATACATCTATTCAAAGCCACTAGCCTTCCCTCTCTATCATGAGCCCTCAAAAATCATATTCCCCTCATTTTCTTCAAATGATATGATGAACAAGGGTATACACCCACCACTCTTATAGCGGTGGGTGTTTTAATGTAAACATGCAACATAATACACAATAGAAGGTGATCGTTATGAGAAAATACGCAGCAATCGCTTTATGTACATCTGCCATTCTGGCAGGATGTACTACTAGTAATGCGAACCAAGAACCTAAAAAAGAGAAAAAGGTGCAAGAGCAAGTAAATAAAAAAGAAGAAACTGTACAAACACAAGGTAAAATTTCTTACGCTCCCATTACACACGAATCTGCAAACACATCCATCCATATAACAGATATAAAAGATTCTTTAAGTGAGGTACAGTATAAAATTTGGCGTACTGCTGACGGAAAAGAAAGTGCGAAATCTTTCTCCTCTAAAGAAAAAGAGAAACAATTTACAATTCCTTTTAATATAAAAGAATTTGAAGGACAACGTGGTGAATACCAAATTGAAGCAATAGGAACAAAAAAAGACGGAAAAAATATTCCACTCACAAAGTCCACCATTATATTCGAGCAAAAGGTACCTGTTCTTATGTATCATGCAATTGATGATTATCATGGACAAGGTATTAAAGACTTATTCGTATCACCTGCTAACTTTGAAGCACAAATGAAGTACTTAAAAGAAAACGGCTTTACATTACTAACTTTTGAACGATGGAACGATATAAATAAAGTAAATAAACCTATTTTCGTTACATTTGATGATGGCATGAAAAACAATATGAATGCATTTCGTATTTTACAAAAGCTAAAAGACGATACTTTTAAGCCGGCGGCAACTGAGTATATGATCGTCGATAATGTTGATGTAGAAGGCGCTCTATCCACTGTTGAAATAAAAGAAATGGTCGATTCCGGTATTTTTTCTGTACAATCCCATACAGCAACACATGCAGACTTACCGAAAATTACAAATTACGCGGAAGAATTGAAAGGATCGAAGGAAAAACTAGAAAAAATAACAGGTAAGCCTGTTATCGCTATTGCATATCCATTCGGCCATGTAGATGATAAAGTTGTAGCAGAAACAAAGAAATATTATCAATTTGCAACAACGACAAAACCTGGACAGTTCATCACAAAAGGTGAACCTGATGAGTTATTAAAAATGAAACGTGTTCGCATACACAATACGACTACAGTTGAACAATTTGCATCTTCTATTAAGTAAATGAGAGAGCTCAATATATTTTGGGCTCTTTTTTTCCTAAAAATGAAGGTTTATTAGTGTTTTTTATGCTGTATTTATATATATATTTTGAATTTTCTTGTATTATATAAAGTAAGAAATCTTTCAAACTAAAGGAGATTATACATATGTCATTTGAACAAACATTAGAAAAATATGCTGCTCTTGCAGTCAATATCGGTGTTAATATTCAGCCAGAACAAACATTATCAATCAGCGCACCTCTTGAAGCTGCACCATTTGTACGCCTCGTTACAGAAAAAGCATATAAAGCTGGTGCAAAGCATGTATATGTTGATTGGAATGACGAAACGTTAACACGATTAAAATTCGATTTAGCTCCTGAAGAAGCATTCTCTGAATTTCCATCTTGGAAGGCACACGCTCGTGAAGAATTAGCAAAAGAAGGCGCTGCATTTATGTCCATCTATGCAGAGAACCCTGATTTATTAAAGGGTGTAGATGCAAAGAAAATTGCAACTGCTCATAAAGTAGCTGGAGAAGCAATGAAAGTATACCGTGATTATGTACAAGCAGATAAAGTAAGCTGGTGTGTAATTTCTGTTCCTACAAAAGAATGGGCTGCAAAAGTATTCCCTGACGCAGCACCAGAAGAACAAGAAGCAAAACTATGGGATGCGATTTTCCAAGCAACTCGTGCAGATTTAGAAAATCCAGTTGAAGCATGGAATGAACATAATGAAACATTACATAAAAAAGTAGATTACTTAAATGAAAAACATTATAAAGCTCTTCACTATACAGGTCCTGGAACAGATTTAACAATCGAACTTCCAGAAAAACATGTATGGGCTGGCGCTGGTAGCTTAAATGAAAAGAACGTACCATTTATGGCTAACATTCCGACAGAAGAAGTCTTTACGATGCCACTTAAAACAGGTGTAAACGGACAAGTATCTAGCACAAAGCCGTTAGCATTTGCTGGGAACATTATTGATAACTTCACGTTAACGTTTGAAAATGGTCGTATCGTTGACTATAAGGCGGATGTTGGTGAAGAAGCTTTAAAACATTTAGTCGAAACAGATGAAGGTTCGCACTTCTTAGGAGAAGTAGCGTTAGTACCTCATGATTCGCCAATTTCTAATACGAATATTTTATTCTACAATACACTATTTGACGAAAATGCATCTTGTCACCTTGCAATTGGAAATGCTTATGCATTTAACTTAGATGGCGGGAAAACAATGACAAAAGAAGAACTTGCTGAAAATGGTGCAAACGCTAGTATTACACACGAAGACTTTATGATTGGTTCAGCTGATCTTGATATTGACGGTATTACAGCTGATGGCACACATGAACCAATCTTCCGAAAAGGGAACTGGGCGTTTTAATACAAAATAGAAAAGAACAAGATACTAGTCTTGTTCTTTTTTCTGTTTTTCAAAATTTAATTGGTTGGCTTCAATTCAAATTTTATCGTCCTATTTTCATGCGTAAATTCCGGTCTATATGTAGCAATGTATGTATTTTCTTTTGCCACATCAAACAACATTACATCTTGGATTTTTTCATCCGGTGCTATCTTTTTACTAATGAAGCTATCATATTTATATTCTTTAAACTTTGTACCTTTCTTATCTGTAATCTCAAATTCGTAAAATGCAAAAGGTATTTCCTTTTTACTATTATTTTTCACCGTAAAAACAATCCCTAAAATATCATCTTTCTTTTTATCTTTAGAGTAATCTGGATACCCTAATTGAACTGAATCAAGAGTTACTTGCAATCCATCCACGTCTACTGTTTCTCCTACTTTATAAACTTTATTTTGAATGTCTTCTTGTTTACTCGTGTTGTTATTTTTCACTTCCGTACAGGCGCCTAAGCTTAAAACTATGCTACCCATTAGAACAATTTTACTCACTTTTTTTAGCATCACACTTCCTCCAAATAAGACTAGATTTTATACGGTTATCATAGCAAAACCCATCCCTTCTTCTTGTCATATTTTGTCGTAAAAAATACGATTCACATCTATAGAAAATGAAAGAAGCTATCTTCCGTAGAAGATAGCTTCTTATGATGCTGATGACACTTTCAGTCCAATCACACCTAAAACGATAAAGAGAATACAAAACGCTTGGAATAAGCTAATATGCTCTTTAAAAAAGTAGACACTAATAATTGTAATAAGCAATGTCCCTACACCAGACCAAATCGCGTAGGCAATACTTAAATGAATCTTTTTAACAACAATAGCAAACACACTGAAACAAATTCCATAAAAAACGAAAATAAGTACACTTGGAACGAACTTTGTTAAACCATTTGATAATTTCATTGCGATTGTTCCAGCTACTTCAAAAATAATCGTTACGAGTAATAATAGCCAATATACCATATAGAATCTCCTTATCTGTTAGCTTATAGAGATTCTAGTATACTACTTATAATCCTAATGAAATATACTTAATTTCTAAATATTCCTCGATACCGAAGTGACCACCTTCACGGCCGATACCACTCTCTTTAAGTCCACCAAACGGTGCTTGTGCAACTGATGGAAGTCCATCGTTCAAACCGATAATGCCATATTCTAATGCTTCACTAATTTGAAACGCTTGGCTAATATCTTTCGTAAAAATATATGCAGCTAATCCATATGGCGTATGATTCGCACGTTCAATTACTTCCTGGGCTGTTTCAAATTTAGCAACAGGTGCAACTGGACCAAATGTTTCTTCGTTCATACAAAGCATTGTATCATTTGCCTCCCCAATTACAGTTGGCTGCATGAAATAACCATCTAACTCTGCAACTTTTTGGCCTCCATATAAAATTTCGCCACCTTTTTGAACAGCATCTTCAATATGCTCTTGCACTTTTGCAATTGCACCCTCATCAATAAGTGGTCCAACAGTCGTTCCTTCACCGAATCCATCTCCAACTTTAAGCTGTCCGACTGCGGCTTGGAACTTCTCTACAAATTCTCCATAAACCGCCTCTTGTACGAATACACGATTTGTACATATACATGTTTGTCCTGCATTTCGGAATTTCGAGCCGATTACCGCTTCTACTGCTTTATCTAAATCAGCATCGTTCATTACAATAAACGGAGCATGCCCACCTAGTTCAAGTGAAACTTTTTTCATCGTTTTTGCAGCACTAGCCATTAATTCTTTTCCAATTTCAGTTGATCCTGTAAATGAAACCTTTCTAACGCGTCCATCCTCCATCCACGTATCTGCAATTGCTTTTGCACTTCCTGTTACGATATTTAAAACACCTTTCGGAATACCTGCTTCATGTGCTAATTCAGCTAATTTCAGTGCAGTTAATGGCGTTTGACTGGCAGGTTTCACAACTGCAGTACAACCTGCCGCAAGCGCTGGAGCTACCTTTCTCGTAATCATAGCTGCTGGGAAATTCCAAGGCGTAATGGCTGCAATAACCCCAACTGGCTGTTTCATTACTAAAATACGTTTATTCGGATGAGAAGCTGGAATCATTTCACCGTATACTCGTTTCCCTTCTTCTGCATACCATTCAACAAAACTATTTGCATAATTCACCTCACCGAGCGCTTCTGCAAATGGCTTTCCTTGTTCCTTCGTCATAATCGCTGCAATTTCTTCTTTGTTTTCATCAATGAGTGTAAACCACTTCTTTAATTTTCCCGCTCGATCAGCTGCTGTTAATTTTGACCACGATTTGAAAGCTTCATATGCAGCATCAACAGCTTCCTTCGCTTCCGTAACCCCGCCTTTCGGTACAGTTGCAAATATTTCTTGCGTCGCTGGATTATTAACCTCGATTTGTTCTTGTAACGTAACCCATTCTCCATTTATATACATCGCTTTTTGATCTAAATTTACAAACGTCGCTTTCTTATCCAATAGTCTCTTCCTCCTTTAAACATTTGTATGGCTAATTTCTTCTCCAGTAAACTTCTTAATTTTCCTAGTAGCAGCAGATTGACTTATTTGTAAAAACTCAGCTACTTTATAACTTGATCCATATGTTTTATACGCTTTAAGAATAATATTTCGTTCTACTTCCTCTAGCATTTTATAAAGGCTCTGTCCCGATTGCTCAACTGTTGATTCTTGCATAGATAGTGGTAAATCTTCTATCGTTACAAAATCATCTGCAGTAATAACAATTCTTTCAATTACATTCTCTATTTCTCTATTGTTTCCTTCCCATGGATAGCCTACAAACATTTGCAACGTACTAGGAGCTAGCTTCACATCACGTCCATACTTTTTATTAAAATGATGTAAATAATGATAGACTAGCGGCAAAATATCTTCTGCTCGCTCACGAAGTGGCGGAATTTGAATTGGTATTACATTTAGGCGATAATATAAATCTTTCCTAAATGCCCCCTCCTTTACCATTTCGCTTAAATTCCGATTCGTAGCTGCCACAATACGAACGTCTACTTTTTTTAGCTCTCTACCTCCTACTGAGCGAAATGTTTTTTCCTGTAATACCTGTAAGAGCTTCGCCTGAATTTCAAGTGGCATTTCACCAATTTCATCTAAGAAAAGAGTCCCTTTATGGGCTAGCTCTAAAATCCCTTTTTTCCCTTCACGATTCGCACCTGTAAATGAACCACCCGAGTATCCAAATAGTTCCGATTCAATTAAATTTGTCGGCAGTGCCGCACAATTCATTTCATATAGCATTTCATTCTTCCGATGGCTCACTTCATGCAAATGACGCACTAATCTACTTTTTCCGACTCCCGTTTCTCCTAAAACAAGGATCGTACTATCTACTGTAGAAACTTTTTTAATCGTCTCCACTATTTTTTGCATCGCTACACTTTTAAAAATGAGACCTTCATGCTCATATGTTTCTCTTAACTCTTTTTTATATGTTTTCAACTGACTTTTCATTTCCTCTACCTTTTTGCGTAACTGATAGAGTTCCGTAAGATCTCTTGAATAACTAATTACTCGCCTTAAATTACCTTGTTCATCAAATAGCGGCCTTGTACGAACATGCAAATACTCTCCCGATTTCGTCGTTTGAACAATTTCAACAGGCTTCTTCTTTTCAATTACTTCTAATGTTGCAGATGGATAGAAAATCCCTTCTTTTTGTAATTCCTCTACATGCTTCCCTACTAATTCCTTAGCAGAAAGCTGATAATGTCTTTCGCATGTACTA
This sequence comes from Bacillus clarus, assembly GCF_000746925.1. Classification (GTDB taxonomy): domain Bacteria; phylum Bacillota; class Bacilli; order Bacillales; family Bacillaceae_G; genus Bacillus_A; species Bacillus_A clarus. Next base: position 2,678,759 of record NZ_JMQC01000008.1, on the reverse strand, counting down.
TTTACACGGACAACCGTCCCGTTCTCATCCGTAACAAAAATCTCATCAAATGCATATTCAAATACATCTTTTAAATCCATAAATGCTCGTTCCTTTTCTGCAACCATTCTAGCCACCCCTCAAATTCAAGTACATCGATTCACTTTATTACGTCTTACACCTCATTATAAAGTGAATTTTCTGTATTTTATATAGAATAAGCTAGAATGTTTGCAATTTATTATTTCAACCTTTTATACACGAGCGATATCAGCTTGCTCATAACAAGCTTGTAACGATTCTTCAATGATTGTTAACCCTTCTTCAAGTTGCTCATCTGTAATCACTAATGGCATTAATACGCGAATCACATTTCCATACGTTCCTGCAGATAATAAAAGTAGACCACGTTTATTGGCTTCTGCACATAGATTAGCTGTTAATATTTTATCTGGCACTTTCGTTTTTCGGTCTTGTACAAGCTCAAATGCACACATCGATCCTAAACCACGTACATCACCAATACAATTATATTTATTTTTCATCTCTTTAAAGCGATTCATCACAACGTTTCCTAACTCTATAGCCCGATCATTTAGTTTTTCCTTTTCAATTACATCAAGGACCGCTAAAGCTGCTGCACATCCTAATGGACTTCCCGCATACGTTCCTCCCAATTCTCCCGGCGCAGATTCATTCATAATTTCTTTTCGTCCAATAACGCCACTAATTGGCACCCCTGCACCTAATGATTTTGAAACAGTAATTAGATCTGGAACTACATCATAATGATCGATTGCAAAATATTTTCCAGTACGACTAAAGCCAGTTTGAATCTCGTCAGCTACAAATAAAATGCCCTGTTCTGAACAAATACGACGTACTTCTTGAACAAACTTCTTACTTGGAACGATAAAGCCACCTTCCCCTTGGACAGGCTCCATTACGACAGCTGCAATTGTTTCCGGTGCTACTTCAGATATAAAGAAGTTCTTAAATTCTTCAATGATAAAATCATCATATTGTTCCTCTGTTAATCCTTCTGGACGACGATATTCATACGGGAACGGTGCTTTATACACTTCTGGAGCAAACGGGCCAAATCCGAATTTATATGGCTTTACTTTACTTGTCATTGTCATCGTCATTAATGTGCGGCCGTGAAATCCTTTTGAAAATGCGATAATACCAGGTCTTTTCGTGTATTTACGAGCAATTTTCACAGCATTTTCAACTGCTTCCGCACCACTGTTTAAAAACAGTACTTGCTTATCAAAATTTCCAGGAGCTAATGCTGCAAGTTTTTCTGCTAATTCAATATACGGCTCATACATCATGACGTTAAAACCAGTATGAATATATTGATCTACTTGCTTATGAAGCGCTTCTTTAACGATAGGATGGCAATGCCCTACGTTTATCGTTCCAATCGCTCCTGCGAAATCAATAAATTGATTTCCATCTACATCTGTTACAAGCGCACCATTTGCTGACTGGACGAATGTTGAAATACCATTACTAACCCCTCTTGGTACTATATTTTGACGGCGTTCCATTAAAGAAGCTGCCTTTGGTCCCGGAATTTGTTCATTTACTTTGGCAAATTTTTTTGTATTCATTATGTTCCCACCCTTTTCATTACAATGTTTTCTTTTTCTTTCCTGCAAAATGTATGCCAGTTTATAAATGCCTTATCCTTCTAACGTTATTTGTATTTCGGCATAAAAAATAAGTCTATAAAGACTTATTTTTTATACATTAGACTTCCTTTGCTCCCAAATTAAATCACCCGAATTAGAAATAACATCCCCAACAGAATGTAACACTAAATCTGCAAGTGGTTCTAACGTTTGAAGGTCACCTGTCCCAGAAAGTACCCCAATCGCATAACAATCCCCACTATTTCTCGCTAAATGTAAATCTGTTGGTGTATCTCCAACAATCGCTACTTCAAATGTCTTTAAATTAAACCTTTCGCAAAATGATTCTACAATCCTTTTATCTGGTTTTTGTGCTGGGAACGTATCTGAAGCTACAATATAATCAAAGAAAGACTCCAATTGATACTGTTTTAAAAATAATTCTGTCGGTGCGAAATCATCAGCTGTGACAACACCTAATATAAATCCTCTATCTCTCAAAACTTGTAAAACTTTCGGTAAATCTGCTGTCATTCTCATATAAGAACGATGCTCATACATAAGAGAAAATAATTTTTTACTCACCCAATGATGCATCTCTTCTTCCTTCACGGATGAGATATATTTACAAAGACCTTTCGCTATATCTAGACTCGTTCCAGCTGCTAACGCGCTGCGAGGATGAACAAACTTCCCCTCTACACCAATTTCTTTTAATAAAGTTGGTTGTAATGAATCGGATAAATGATATAAATCTATACATTCAGCTACAAGCTCCTCAGCTACTTTTATCCAAATTGAATGGAAGTCCATTAATGTTCCATCTTTATCAAATAGTATTGCTCTTACCTTCTCCATAGCACCCTACCTTTCAATTCTTCTCTCCTTCAGTGTAACAATAAAATATGGATGTAAAATAAATGAATTGTAAAAATACCATAAAAATCAAAAAAACTCCCAATTTACAATTCATTTATATAAAAAAGGATGCCTTTACAGGGCATCCTCTTTATGTTCTGGAACAAATAGTTCAAGACAATGATATATATTTTCAAATTCCATCGGTGCATCTCCACCGTATTCACCATCTAAGTTAATCATTAATTTATCTGGTGAATGGACTTTAATTCGATTTGCTTGCGTATATAACACTTTTGGATTATTAATATGTTCACCGCGCTGCGCTTGTGTCGCAGCTTTAATTAAGTCAGCAATAGAACCTTTCTTCAGCACTAATAAATCAAATAATCCATCGTTAATAGATGCATAAGGCGCTACTTTCTCAAAGCCACCTACTGAACGAGTATTCGTAATTAAAAACATCGTAATTTCTTCTTGCAATAACTTTCCATCATACTCAATCTCAACATATGTCGGATGTAATGATGGTAGCATTTCAATACCTTTTAAATAATATGCAAGTTGTCCTAATACTGTCTTTAGTTTACTTGGCACTTCGTATGTTAACTCTGTAATACGACCGCCACCAGCAATATTAATAAAGTATGTATCGTTTGCTCTACCAAGATCTAATGGGACAGTCTTTCCTTCACAAATAATATCCGCTGCCTCTTCAATAGAACGAGGTACACCGATCGCACGTGCAAAGTCATTTGTCGTTCCAACTGGAATTATTCCGAATTTCGGACGATAGTCATGTCCTACTAAACCATTCACCACTTCATTTAACGTACCGTCACCACCCGCTGCGATGACAACATCAAACTTACGCTCTACAGCTTGCCTCGCTGCCACAGTTGCGTCTCCAGGACCAGTTGTCGCATGACAAGACGCCTCGTATCCAGCTCGTTCTAATTTTTGCAGTACTTCTGGTAAGCTCTTCTTAAATAGCTCACGACCAGAAGTAGGATTATAAATTATTCTTGCTCGCTTCATCATTTATTAGCACAGGAAATTTCTCATTCATCGAAAAGAATATACCGAACCCTTATTCAGTGTTCCTATGCCTACCTCCCCTCATCTTCCTATCCTTCTTTTATCCCGCTCAAACAGGCAGTAAGAAACCGATTCGTGTAGTCCTCCATTAGTAAATGTTCACTAAAGAAGGTTTTGCTTTATTTGACCAAGAAATATATGTCTTTCTACTCTTTATTACTTTTTATTCTCTTAAATAAAATTAAATATAACGAATAATAATTATCCATTATTTCATGAGATAAAAAAACTCTCTATGTCTAGATTTATCATTATTCCCACCTTTTTGCAACTATCATACCATAGTTGCTATACAAACAGTTTTTCAGTTTTGACAGTTAATCAAACGTTTATTTAAATCATTTCTTCATTTAAACAAACGTTTGATTAACTCAGAAAAAACACCCAAATATGGGTGTTTTTTCTGCTTAATCTTTAAGAATCACTACTATTTTAACGATTAAAAATAATGCTTTTGCTTTTATTTTTATCGCTTGTTAATTTCTTCAAGTAAGATTTTGTTAACAAGTGGTGGATTTGCTTGTCCTTTTGTAGCTTTCATAATTTGACCAACTAAGAAGCCAATTGCACGGTCTTTACCGTTTTTAAAGTCTTCAATAGATTGTTCATTATTATCAAGAATTTCTGTTACGACCTTACGAAGTGTTCCTTCGTCAGAAATTTGAACAAGACCTTTTGCTTTAACGATTTCTTCTGGGTCTCCACCTTTTTCAATTAATTCATTAAATACTTTCTTCGCAATTTTAGAAGAAATTGTACCTTTTTCAATTAATTGAACCATTTTAGATAGGCCAGCAGGCGTTAATGCAACGTCTTTTAACTCTTTTTGTTGTTTGTTTAAATATGCAAGTACTTCACCCATTAACCAGTTTGATGTTAATTTCGCATCCGCACCGTCTGCAATTGTTGCTTCAAAGAAATCAGACATCTCTTTCGTTAATGTTAATACATGTGCATCATAAGCTGGTAAGCCGATTTCTTCAACATAGCGAGCTTTACGTGCATCTGGAAGTTCTGGAATAGAAGCACGTACTTCTTCTTTCCACTCATCGTCGATGTAAAGTTCAACTAAGTCTGGTTCTGGGAAGTAACGGTAATCATCAGATCCTTCTTTCACACGCATTAAGATTGTTTTCTTCGTTGCTTCATCATAACGACGTGTTTCTTGTTGGATAATACCACCAGATAATAATTCTTTTTCTTGACGCACTTGCTCATGCTCAAGACCTTTTTGCACGTAAGTGAAAGAGTTTAAGTTTTTCAGTTCTGCTTTTGTACCGAACTTCTCTTGTCCAACTGGACGAAGGGAAATATTTGCATCACAACGAAGAGAACCTTCTTCCATCTTACAATCTGATACGCCTGTATATTGAATGATTGATTTTAACTTTTCTAAGTATGCGTATGCTTCTTCTGGAGTACGCATATCTGGCTCAGATACGATTTCGATTAACGGCATACCTTGACGGTTATAATCTACTAATGAGTAACCTTCGCTTGTATGCGTTGATTTACCAGCATCTTCTTCTAAATGAAGACGTGTAATACCGATACGTTTCTTTTTACCATCTACTTCGATTTCAATCCAACCATTTTCTCCAATCGGCTTATCGAATTGAGAGATTTGGTATGCTTTCGGATTATCTGGGTAGAAATAGTTTTTACGGTCGAACTTCGTTTCAGTTGCAATTTCACAGTTTAATGCCATTGCAGCTTTCATTGCAAAGTTAACAGCTTCTTTATTTAAAGTCGGAAGTACCCCTGGGTATCCTAAGTCAATTACACTTGTTTGTGTATTTGGCTCCGCTCCGAATTCTGTTGGACTCGCAGAGAAAATTTTCGAATTTGTTTTTAACTCAACGTGAACCTCTAAACCAATAATTGTTTCTAAATTCATCTATGCTCGCCTCCTTACAGACTTGCTTTTTTTGTATGATAATCTGTTGCTTGCTCAAACGCATGTGCAACGCGGTAAATTGTCGCTTCATCGAAGTGTTTACCAATAATTTGTAGACCAAGTGGCATGTTGTTAGCACCAAATCCACATGGAATAGAAATCGCTGGAACACCCGCTAAGTTTACTGGAATTGTTAAAATGTCATTTGCATACATTGTCATTGGATCGTCCACTTTTTCGCCCACTTTAAATGCTGGAGTCGGCGTTGTTGGTCCAATAATAACATCATAGTTAGCAAATACATTTTCAAAGTCGTTTTTAATTAATGTACGTACTTGTTGTGCTTTTTTGTAATATGCATCATAGTAACCAGAGCTAAGAGCAAATGTACCAAGCATAATACGGCGTTTTACTTCATCACCGAAACCTTCGCTACGTGTGTTTTTGTAAAGATCTAATAAATTATTTACATTATCAGAACGAACACCATAACGTACACCATCGAAGCGTGAAAGGTTAGCTGATGCTTCAGAAGAAGATAATAAATAATACGTTGCTAGAGCGTATTTAGAGTGCGGAAGAGATACTTCCTCCCAAGTTGCACCCATACCTTCTAATACTTTTAAAGCAGCTAGTACTGACTCACGAGCTTCCTCGCCAACACCTTCACCTAAGTATTCTTTCGGTACAGCAATGCGTAAACCTTTAACATCGCCTGTTAAACCAGCTAAGTAGTTTCCTACTTCAACGTTTGCAGAAGTTGCATCCATACGGTCAATACCTGAAATAGCTTGTAATAAGTACGCATTATCTTCTACTGTACGTGTAATCGGTCCGATTTGGTCAAGTGAAGATGCGAATGCTACTAATCCGTAACGAGATACACGTCCGTAAGTTGGTTTTAAACCTACAACACCGCAATATGCAGCTGGCTGACGGATAGAACCACCCGTATCAGAACCTAGAGAGAATAATACTTCTCCTGCTGCTACAGCTGCTGCAGAACCACCACTAGATCCACCAGGAACATAGTCTAAGTTCCATGGGTTTTTTGTAGCATAGAAACCTGAGTTTTCATTTGAAGAACCCATTGCGAACTCGTCCATGTTTAATTTACCGATTGTAATTGTGTCAGCAGCTTTTAACTTTTGCACAACTGTCGCATCATAAATTGGATCGAAGTTTGCTAACATTTTGCTCGCACAAGTAGTACGAAGACCGTTAGTTACAATGTTATCTTTTACACCGATTGGCATACCGAATAATAAACCATTATCTTCAGCGCCAATCTTAGCATCTAATTCTTTCGCTTTCGCGCGTGCATTTTCTTCATCTAATGTAAGAAAAGCTTTTACGTTATCTTCAACATCCGCAATACGTTTGTAAGATTCTTCTACTAAATCCGTAACGGAAATTTCTTTGCTGTTTAATTTCTTATGTAACTCTGATACAGAATGATCAAATAATGACATCGAAATTCCCCTCCTCTATTCTAATACTGCTGGAACACGGATTTGATTATCTTTGTGATCCGGTGCATTTTTTAATACTTCTTCTACTGGTAAACCTTTTTCTGGCACATCTTCACGCATAACATTTTTCATAGTTAATACGTGAGTTGTTGGTTTTACATCTGTTGTATCTAATTCATTTAACTGTTCTGCAAATGTAACAATTGCATCGAGTTGTTTTTGAAATTTTTCTGCTTCTTGATCAGTAATTGCAAGACGTGCTAAATGTGCTACATGCTTTACATTCTCAACGGAAATTCTTGACACGGCTAGGCCACCTCCATAATATATCGTTCAATCTACAATACTATTGATGATACCAAATTTTCAGTACTTCAAGCAAGTCAACACACGGCACTTATAGCATTTTTACATAAAAAAAGAAAGGCGGATGCCTTTCTTTACGATTTACTCTTTATCTAACGATTTATTTTTCGGAAATCTTTCATTATCTTCTTCATTATCACGAATTGTTTTTTGTAATACAAAACATGACATCGTTAAAAATAATGTTCCAATTAAATAGTACCCTTTTACACTAAGCGTTTCATCTAACGTATAAATCCCTATTAACATTCCAGAAAGTGCACAAACGAATGAAGTCCATGCTAAAAACGTGAACGCTTGCGTATTTCTTCTCCTCATTGTTCTCCCCCTTGTTAGCTGCACATCCATTATTGATAAATATATTTACCGCAATGGGTTTTTATGTAAATTCTATTTTTCTATTTATTAATCTATCACAAACATTTTCTGTTTTGAAGTTATTTTTTGTCTAATCCGAAAAATCAATCAAAATGATTGACATTTATTTCAAAGACACATAAAATAAAAATAAATATTACGAATCTCGAAATATACGGGAGTGGACATAATTGTTGCAATATGAACATTTTTTAGACTTACTGCTAGATAACGCCAAGAAACTTTTCTATCCTGAAGAATGGGTGAGCCTTGATTTAACACTTTCCAAAACAGAAGTATTTTGTTTACTTTGGATGGAGCGAAATACAGACATTACAATGACAAAAATTGCTGATCTTCTTGATATACCGATGAGTACAACGACAGGCGTCGTTAACCGCCTTGTAAAAAAGGGGTATATTGAACGCTATCGGGATGAAAGCGATCGACGCATTGTATTAATTCGCTTAACAGAAAATGGCATAACGCTCGTCCAAGAAGTGAAACAAAATGTAGCTCATTACTTTAGCCTCGTGACGGAAGCATTGTCAGAAGAAGAAAAAGCATTCTTACTGCAAATCTTCCAAAAGATCATGAACCATATCGCTACGTCACAACAAAAAACAGAAGAAAAGATTTCTACACCTAAAATGAAAAACATTCCAATTGAATAAAACCCTAGATGGGTTTTTATTCAATTATTTATTTCGACATTCGTAATATTCGACATTCGAAGCAAAGGGGATATAATGATGAGAATTATTTTGTATACAGGTAAAGGCGGCGTAGGAAAAACTAGCATTTCAGCAGCAACAGCACTTCAAAGTGCAAAACAAGGGTTAAGAACATTAGTAATGAGCACAGACCCTGCTCATAGTTTAGGAGATTCGTTTGGTATAAAACTATCTTCTGAACCATTAGAAATTCGCGAGAACTTATGGGCTCAAGAGATTAATACGATTTATGAAATGGAAAAAGGCTGGGGGAAATTACAAAAATATATTACACTCCTCTTCACTTCCAAAGCGGCTGATGATATTACGACAGAAGAATTAACGATGTTCCCTGGTATGGAAGATTTAATTAGCTTACTTCGAGTACTAGATTACTATAAACAAAACACATACGATGTCATCATCATTGATTGCGCACCGACCGGAGAAACATTAGCAATGCTCAGCTTTCCAGACATGCTCGGTTGGTGGATGGAAAAACTCTTTCCTATTAAAAGAAAGGTTTTAAAAGTTGTTCGTCCTGTAGCGCAACCACTTCTTGGTGTCCCCCTTCCAACCGATGATATTATGGACGAATTAACGAATACGCTTGAACAGCTTGGAGAAATGAGAGATATTTTATCAAACCGAGAAGTAACAAGTATTCGCATTGTTGTAAATCCTGAAAAAATGGTCATTAAAGAAGCTCAGCGCAGTTTTACTTATTTAAATTTATACGACTATAACGTAGATGCCATTATGATTAACCGCGTCATCCCTAGCACTGTCACCGATCCTTATTTTCAAGCATGGAAAGATACACAAAAAAAATATAAAACATTAATTCAAGATAGCTTTCAACCCCTTCCTATTTACGAAGCTCCGATGTTTGAACAAGAAGTTGTCGGGTTGTCTATGTTAGAACGTGTAGGAGATACTTTATTTAAATCTGACTCTTCTCCTACGGAAGTAAAATTTAATGGTCGCACACAATATGTAAAAAAAGATGGCGATGAGTATATTTTCGTTCTGTCTATTCCCTTCTCAAACAAAAGTGAACTTTCATTAAATCAAAAAGGTGATGAACTTATTATCCGTACTGGTTCTGTGAAGCGAAATATCACTTTGCCAAAAACATTAACGCACCTTTCTATTCAAGGAGCTAAGTTTGAAGATGATGTACTAAACATTCGGTTTGGAGGTGTAGTGCATGCATGATGAACTACTCCGGAGAATAATTCGTACAAAAATAAAGGTCGGTATGCGAGTATTAGAAGAGCTACCGAGTCCGATTCAGCAATCAGCTAAACACATACTAAATATTTTGCAAGAGGAGCTCGCTGCTCATCCGACAGAACAAACGCATCCTGAAGATAATTTAAAAAGTATTATAATTGAATAACTATATCCGTATAGAAGGCCTTTTTCTTATAGGCTTTCTATACCCCCTATTGGAGCTGATATAAGTTGATGAAAACATCCTCTACAAGACATTGCACAATTCATACACTCTGGCTAATCCCCTTTTTATTTTTCATTCACAACCTTGAAGAGGCTTTTCAGATGCCACAATACCTTGCTAATCAATTTTCGATTCATTTTATAGACAATAAACAATTTATCATCGCAATTACTATATTAACAAGCTTTGTCCTACTCATAGTCATTCTATACCAATTACAAATTATCTCTTCTATTTACTGGATTATTTTTATACAAGGAGCCATTTTCTTTAACTCTGTTCAACATATTATTTTATTTGTTATTTATCGTTCTTATAATCCTGGAGTAATATCAGCATCTATCATTATCCTATTTTCTATTTTCTTATTTTCATCTAAAAAAAAACGATTCATCCATAAAAAGAGATTAGCAATTACACTCATTTTCAGTTTACTTTCTTACCCAATCATAATTTGGATTACCTTACTATTCGCTAGCTGCTTTCATTAATAAAAAAAGGACCAGAAAACTCCTGGTCCAGCACTCTACTTAACAAACATTGGATTCTATGTTATACAAAATTGGAAGGTACAGAATTAGGGTTTTGTTTGTTAAGTAGATTATATGTTGAACGAGCTAACAGCGGAGGGGTTCCTACTGTTAGTCCGTTAAACTCAATGTTATTTTACGATTTTTGCAAGCTCATCGAGTGAAAGATCTACTGAAATTGAACCATCATTTGTTTCTTTCTTAATTGCATCTGTTACTTCTTTTGAATGGTATAATTCAATTACTTTTTTCAGCGTTGGATCATTTTTATCTTTCGTACGAGCTGCGAAAATATTAATATATGGCTTCGCATTTTCATTCTTTGGATCTTCTAAGAAAATAGGATCCTTCGCTGGATCTAATCCAGCTTGACCAGCAACACCGTTATTAATAACTGAAGCTGCTACATCTTTTAATACACGAGGTGTTTGCTGTGCGATAACCGGTGTAATTTTTAATTTCTTCGGATTTTCAGCGATACCACTTGGATCTCCAAATAGACCGAAATCCTTCTTAAGCTTTAATATTCCAGCTGCATCAAGAAGTTTTAATGCACGTGCTTGGTTCGTTGGATCATTTGGAATAGCAATTTCTGAACCATCTGGGATTTCATTTGCTTTCTTATATTTTTCAGAGTATAAGCCCATCGGTGCTATTTGTGTTGTACCAACAGCTGTAATATCTAACTTATGCTCCTTTTTAAATTGCTCTAAGAAAGCAATATGCTGGAATGAGTTTAGTTCAATATCTCCATCAGCTAACGCCTTATTTGGCGTTGTGTAATCAGAGAACTCAACCAGTTTAATTTTAATTCCTTCTTTTTCAGCTTTTTTCTTTAAAATTTCCCAAGCGTCTCCATCTGTTCCAGTTACACCGACGCGAACTACTTTCTCTTTCGCTTCAGCACCTTTGTCTCCACCTGAGCAGCCGCTTAAAGCTGAAATTCCTACAATCGCTGATAATGCAAATGCTAATATTTTCTTCATTTTATTTTCCCCTCTTCTTTTTATGATCTACGTAAAAAGACTTTCGCAAAGTAGTTCCCTAAATTTTGAGCTAACTGTACAAGAATAATAAGTAAAGCAACCGTTACAAACATAACTGATGTATCAAAGCGTTGATAGCCATATGTCATTGCTAAGTCGCCAAGACCTCCACCACCGACAAGTCCTGCGACTGCAGAAAATTCAATTAAACCAACTGTCATAAACGTAACTCCCAAGATCAATGGTGCTAACGCTTCTGGCACGAGAATTTCAAAAACAATTCTAAGTGGTGAAGCACCCATTGCTTGTGCAGCTTCAATTACTCCTTTCGGAACAGAAACAAGGTTTGTTTCAACCATTCTAGCAATACCAATTGAAGCAACTAACGTCATTGGAAAGATTGCTGCTGCTGTTCCAATCGTCGTTCCAATAACACTTCTTGTTATCGGACTTAAAGCTACTAAAAAGATAATGAATGGAACCGGACGAATCGTATTAATAATGATATTAAGAATAGAAAAGACCCATTTATTTTCTAAAAAGTTCCCTTTGCGTGTTACATATAAAAGTAAACCTAGAGGTATACCAAGTATTGTAGCAAATATAAGGGTTACAATTACCATTAAGAGGGTTTCCCCTGTCGCATCTAATATGCGAGGCCAAAATATACTCCAATCAACTCGCATGAGCTTCTACCTCCTTCAACTGCACTTGCAATCTTAGATGTTGTAGTGCTTTTTGAATTTCTCTTTGTTCACCTTGTAGTTCTACAAGAAGGTTTCCAAATAAAACATTTTGGAGTTCAATAATATTTCCGTAAAGAACATTTACATCGACATTATAATTTTTCGCAATATATGATAGTACAGGCTGCCCTGTCTCTTCCCCAGTAAAAGTCAGGCGATAAATCTGACCTCCGTTTTGAATTTTCGCTAGAACACTTTCTGGTAAGTGATCATTAATAACAGAGCGTACAAAATTTTGAGTTGTCTTCGTTTTAGGTTTTGTAAAGACATCGAATAATGATCCTTCTTCGATGACTTTTCCTTTTTCCATAACGGCTACACGGTGACAAATTTCTTTCACAACGTGCATTTCATGTGTAATAAGTAGAATCGTTAAATTGTACTCTCTATTTACTTTCTTTAATAAATTTAAAATTTCTGTTGTTGTTTCCGGATCTAAAGCTGATGTTGCCTCATCACATATGAGAATATCCGGTGATGTCGCAAGCGCTCTTGCAATCCCAACACGTTGCTTTTGTCCGCCTGATAGTTGCTCTGGATAATAGTTTGCTTTATCTTCTAAACCAACAAATTTCAGTAGTTCATTCACTCTATCTTTTATCTCATTCTTTGGCAATTTCGCTAACTTTAATGGATAAGCAATGTTCCCAAACACTGTTCTTGAATTAAATAGATTAAAACTTTGGAAAATCATTCCGATGCTTTGTCTTAGTTTCCGTAACTCTTTCGTCGATAATGATGTAATATCTTTATCATCTATTGAGATCGTTCCCGCAGTTGGTCTTTCTAACATATTTACTAGACGTAATAACGTACTCTTTCCAGCACCACTAAATCCGATAATGCCAAAAATTTCGCCCTTTTCAACTGACAGCGTTACATCCTCCACCGCATGAACAGATTGCCCACCTGCTTCATATACTTTACTTACATTGTTAAAAGAAATCATTTTCTTCCTTCCTATATGCTGTTAAAACTTGAAGTAGAGCTTTCGAGGCAAAATAAAAAGTGCTCTCCTTCTTATCAGTAATAAAAGATAAGAAGGAGAGCACTTATATGTACTCGTTCACATCTTCTCATCTTCCAAGCCTACTTTAAGGCTTGCTGGAATTAGCACGGTATTTAAAAACCCGTTGCTGAGGTATCGTAGGGCCAGTCCCTCCACCTCTCTGGATAAGAATATATCGATTTAATTGTCATTTAATTAATTCTCATTATAGAACTCAGAATAATAAGAGTCAATACATTTTTTAGAAAACTATTAATTATTTTTCTATTTAAATTTTCAAATTAAAAATTGCAATACAATAGTGATTTTTAAAGTTATGTAAAATTCTTCTCACTCATACTTTTAAAAAGGAGAATCTTCTCTACTCATTGAATAACATTATTTGAATATGAAATCGGAGGAAGATAAGTATATGAAAACAGCCCTTTTGCTCGTTGATATTCAAAATGATTATTTTCCAAATGGAAAGATGGAATTGCGGAATCCGGTAATAGCAAGCGAATGTGCTAGCCAACTATTACAGCATTTTAGAGAAAAAAATAAGCCTATTTTCCATATTCAACATGTAGCTACGAAAGATAATGCTACTTTTTTTCTACCTAACACAGAAGGTGTTCACATCCATGAGAATGTTCGTCCATTAAAAGCTGAAACTGTTATCCTCAAACACTATCCAAATAGCTTTCGAGAAACTAGCCTTCTAGAACAATTACAACGTTTAGAAATTGAGCATGTTGTTATATGCGGGATGATGACTCATATGTGTATTGATGCAACCGTAAGGGCTGCTTTTGATTTCGGCCTTCATTGCACCGTAATACACGATGCTTGCACTACAAAAGATCTTTCATTTAAAAATGCTACTATACCAGCTGTTTATATTCATAATGCAATTTTGGCGAGTTTGAATGGAGTCTATGCAAACATTATGAGTATGGAAGAGTTTTTAAAAACGAATATTCACATATAAAATAAAAAACACGCCTTCCAGTTAGCAAAACCGAAAGGAGTGTTCTCTTGTCGAACCATAGATTTTCTTTCAAATTGAATTATACAGGAAATTCTTAAAATTAATACAAAAAAATGTGACTAATAAATCAATTTTTCATAGTTTTTTGTTTCATTTCACACGTTTATCCTGCCATTTCAAGGATCCTACTATAAAAACTAAATTTGGTAATATATAGTTTAAACCCTGCTAAATATAAGCTTGATATTTCTACAGATAAAAAGAGATCTTCACAAGGCGTGAAGATCTCTTCTACTAGTTCTTATAAAGTTTCAGAAGTAGTTTTTGCTTGCATATGAAGTGCTAAGTAGTCAGGTCCACCTGCTTTAGAGTCTGTACCAGACATGTTAAAGCCACCAAATGGTTGGTAACCTACGATTGCACCAGTACATCCACGGTTGAAGTATAAGTTACCAACGTGGAAGTCTTCACGTGCTTTTTCAATATGATCACGGTTGTTAGAGATAACTGCTCCCGTTAAACCGTATTCTGTATTGTTTGCAATTGTAAGTGCATGATCAAAGTCTTTTGCTTTACAGAATGCTACTACTGGTCCGAAGATTTCTTCTTTCATTAAGCGAGCATCTTCTGCAACGTCAGCAACGATTGTTGGTTGGATGAACCAGCCTTTAGAATCGTCTCCTTCGCCACCTGCTACTACTTTACCTTCTTCTTTACCAATTGCAACGTAGCTCATTACTTTATCAAATGCAGCTTGGTCATTAACAGGTCCCATGTTTATATCTTTTGCATCTGGGTTACCTACTGTTAATTCTTTCGTTAATTCAACAGCACGATTTAATACGTGATCGTATACATCTTCATGGATTACTGCACGAGAACAAGCAGAACATTTTTGTCCTGAGAATCCGAATGCTGATGCAACAATAGATTTAGCTGCTAATTCAAGATCTGCTTCTTTATCAACAACGATTGTATCTTTACCGCCCATTTCAGCGATAACACGTTTTAACCAAATTTGTCCTGGATTTACTTTTGCCGCACGCTCGTAAATACGAATACCTACATCACGTGATCCAGTAAAGCTAACGAAGCGTGTACGAGGATGATCTACTAAGTAGTCACCAACTTCAGAACCGCTACCAGGGATGAAGTTTACTACACCAGCTGGTAAGCCTGCTTCTTCTAATACTTCCATAAATTTCGCTGCTACTACAGGAGTTGTACTAGCTGGTTTTAGTAATACTGTGTTACCAGAAACTAATGCAGCTGTTGTCATACCTGCCATAATTGCAAATGGGAAATTCCATGGAGAAATGATAACACCTACTCCTAATGGAATGTAAGAGAAACGATTATATTCAATTGGACGGCTTTCTACTGGAATACCGTCTTTTAATTTCAACATTTGACGACCATAATACTCCATAAAATCAATTGCTTCTGCTGTATCAGCATCTGCCTCATTCCATGGTTTACCTGCTTCTTTTACAAGAATAGCAGAGAATTCATGTTTTCTACGACGAACGATTGCTGCAGCACGGAATAAAATGTCTGCACGCATTTCTGGTTTTGACTTTCTCCAAGTTTGGAATGTTTCATCCGCTACTTGCATTGCTTTTTCAGCTAACTCACGGCTTGCTTTTGAAACACGACCAACGATTTCTTCTTTATTTGCAGGGTTTACAGAAACAATTTTCTCTTCTGTAGTGATCTTTTCTCCCCCAATAAGTAATGGATAGTCTTGTCCAAGATAAGATTCTACTTTCTTTAAACCTTCTTCAAACGCTAATTTGTTAGCCTCTACTGAAAAATCTGTAAATGGCTCATGTTTGTATGCTACTACCATTCTTTTTAGCCTCCCCTTAGAAAAACGTTTACATTTTACAACATTATTCTACACGATAATTTAGATTTATTCAAATATTCCTAGACTTATATTTTAAAAATTAATTAATTTTTAAAATATAATAAAAAAAGAGCTTCATACAGCACGTATGAAGCTACAAAATATGAGTATATTCCAAAACATTTTTTCCAATCAATAAAATAGTAACTAATAAAAATAAAGTCCTTACATATCCAACACCTTTTTGAATCGCAAACTTCGATCCAAAATAAGCACCTAAAATCATTGATAATCCCATAATAATACCGTATTCAAAATGAATGACATCTAAAAATAAAAATGTAATTAAAGATACAATGTTACTAACAAAATTCAAAAGTTTACCAGATGCTGCTGCTTGAATAAAATCCAATCCAATTAATAAAAATGCAAAGATTAAAAATGATCCTGTTCCCGGACCGAAGAAGCCGTCATAGAATCCTAAACTTAAAATAACGAAGAAAAACATTAATGCTTTTCCTTTTGTCATCTTCTTATAGGTAGATACACTTCCCCAATCTTTTTTTACAATAATATAAATTGCAATAAATACCAACATAACGAGTACAAGTGGACGTAAAATATCAGGCGGAATAAACTTTACTACTAAAGCTCCAGCAATTGCCCCAATAATAGTTAATGGGATTAACTTTCCTACAATCCGAAAATCTACCTTTCCCGAACGAATAAAATAAACTGCGCTTGTAAAAGTCCCCATCGTTGCAGCTAACTTATTCGTTGCAATCGCCGAAGCAGGTGATAAACCAATAAACATGAGCGCAGGAAGTGAAATTAGCCCCCCTCCGCCAACCACAGAATCAATAAAGGCAGCTAAAAAACCAAAAGCGATTAATAAAATAACGACTTGCAAACTTAATTCATCCATACTTTTTCCCCTCACCCTTTATTTGTAACATTAGAAATTATAACAAAATTCCAGAATAAAAAAAGCTGTTCCGTAAAGGAACAGCCTTAATTCTTAGTCTAAAATTTTTACGAACGGCTCATCTTGCTTCGCCTCACGTACAATAACAGCTTCTGGACGCTCAACAGATTTAATTGTTACTTGTACTTTCATATAATTTGGGAAGTACTCCATAACAAGCCCTGCCACATATTGTGTAAAACCAATAACTTCAGCTTTTCCATTAAACTGAACAGGAATCTCAAGCTTCATTTCTTTTAATTGGTCATCTTGATACATTCCTGTACCGATAACAGCTGTATAATCACCTTGGAAATACCCACTTAATTTCGATTTAAAGTTTTCTACAGTTGCGTAATCTTCACGTTTATCTGTTTTTGCTGCTTCAGATGGGAATAAGTAGTATTTTTCGTTAATCGCTTTCCAGTCTCCGATCGTTTCACTACCTTTTTCCACTTGAGCATAAGAAACAAAATTCCCTGGTACAAGTGTCGATTTCGGACCTTGTCGATACATTGCGAATGTAATTGGGACATCTTTTAATTCTGGCTTATTTTTGTGCAACAATGTTAAAATCTCTTGCGCCATACGCTTTCCTTCACGCTGCATATCATCCATCGAAATTTCAGTTTCACGTGGATATCCATGCTCTTCAGGGAAATAATGCACTGAATTCATTGCTAAACCGATTACGACGCCACCAAGCTTAACTTGATTATCGCCTGTTTTTGAATAATAGTTGTGTTCTAAAATGTTCGAAAGATATATTGGATTTTTCTTATTTCGTACTTCCGCTGATTCAGATCCTTCCGGTAAAGCTGGATTCAATCCTATATTAGGGAATTTAACAGCTTCTTTTTTCAATTTTTCTTCTAGCTCTTTTTGCTCAGCATCTGTACGCTTTCTCTTTACAAGCATTTGAACAGTATTTTTGTCTAAATATTTACCAGCTTTAAACAAATAATCTTTCGTACTATATGACTCTTTCGCAATACGCATTAATCCTGTTTCAAATTCATCTATGTCTAAACGACTATTTAAACCTTGTACAACTAAGCCGCGTGCAGATTCTGGCTCAAACGGAACAGTCGTTTTATAATACTCATCCGAAATAGAGTATCTTGGGACAACCGCTTGTTCTTTTGCTTTACCTGACTTTTCGACCACTTTTTCTTCTTTTTTCGCTCCTGTGCTACATCCGCTTACAAGTAGCCCCAGACTTAATACTGCTAATGCTATTTTTTTCATGGCAAGTTTGCACCTCTTACTTATTCAGCTCTTGTAAGAACCTCTCTTCATTCCAAACCTCAATATTATGCTTCTCTGCCTGCGCTAATTTCGAGCCAGCAGCTTCTCCAGCAACAACTAAATCCGTACTCTTACTTACACTTCCTGTTACTTTTCCGCCTAGTTCTTCTATCTTTTTCTTTGCTTCACTGCGCCCCATCACTTCTAACTTCCCTGTTAGGACAACCGTTTTTCCAGCAAAGTAAGACTCAGCATTTTGTAAATCAACACGCTTTATACCTTTGTATTTCATGTTTACGCCATACTCTTTAAACTGTTGTAATAATTCTAACACATCTTCGTTATCAAAGTATGTTACAACTGATTGGGCCATTTTTTCACCAATCTCATTAATCAGTTTCAACTCTTCTTCTGTTGCTTTCACAAGCTCATCCATCGTTTCAAAGTGCTCAGCTAATGTACGTGCTGCTTTCGCACCAACATGACGAATACCAAGACCAAATAATAATCGCTCTAATGAGTTTTCTTTAGACTTTTCAATTGCCTGTACTAAATTTGTAGCTGATTTTTCACCGAAACGCTCTAATTGTAGCAATTGTTCTTTCGTTAATGGATACAAGTCCGCAAATGTCCGAATGTAGTCTGCTTCAAATAGTTGTGTAATGACACGTTCTCCAAGCCCGTCAATATTCATTGCGTTCCTTGAAACGAAATGAATCAATCCTTCACGAATTTGAGCCGGACAAGCTGGATTAATACAGCGAAGTGCCACTTCTTCTTCTAAACGAACGAGCTCACTATCACATGCCGGACAATGCGTTGGCATACGATATTCTTCTTCCTCACCAGTACGCTTATCGAAAATAACGTTAACAACTTCAGGAATAATATCTCCAGCTTTTTTCACAACAACGTAGTCACCAATTCGAATGTCTTTTTCACGAATTAAATCTTCGTTATGTAAAGATGCACGGCGGACAATTGTTCCTGCTACTCGCACTGGCTCTAATTCTGCCGTTGGTGTTACAACACCTGTACGACCAACGCTTAATTCAATTCCTGTTAACCTCGTTACAACTTCCTCTGCTGGGAATTTATATGCAATCGCCCATCGAGGACTTTTTGCTGTAGTTCCTAAGCTTTCTTGCAAAGCAACATCATCCACTTTAATAACAATTCCATCGATCTCATAATCAAGATTCGGACGTTTTTCTTGCCATTCTTCAACATAAGCTATGACGTCTTCAATTGTTTCACAAATACGACGATTTGGATTCGTTTTAAATCCAAGTTCACCTAAGAAATTTAATGCTTCACTATGAGATGTAATTGCTTTTTCTTCCACATCAGCAAGACCATATACAAACATAGATAAATTACGCTTCGCTGCAATCTTTGGATCAAGTTGACGTATCGATCCTGCTGCTGCATTACGAGGATTGGCAAATACATCCTCACCATTTTGCTCTTTCTCTTCATTTAATTTCACGAATGAACGCTTCGGCATATACGCCTCGCCTCGCGCTTCTAAAGTTATTTCTTCGTTTAAACGAAGAGGGATTGCTTTAATCGTTTTTAAGTTTTGGGTAATATCTTCTCCAGTTATACCATCACCGCGTGTTGCTCCTTGAATAAAGCGTCCTTTTTCATAATGAAGCGAAACGGCAAGTCCGTCAATTTTTAATTCGCATATATATCTTACATTTGCATCATCAATTCCTTGACGTACTCTTCGATCAAAATCACGTAAATCCCCTTCATTAAAGGCATTTCCTAAACTTAACATCGGTGATTTATGCGTTACTTTTTCAAATATATCAAGTATAGCTCCCCCAACGCGAACGGAGGGAGAGTCTTCAGTTATAAATTCTGGGTTCTCTGCTTCTAATTTTATAAGCTCCTGCATATTACGGTCATATTCCGCATCAGAAACAGAAGGATTGTCTAATACGTGATATTGATAGTTAAATGTATTTAACATATCACGCAATTCTTCTATACGCTTTTTTGTTATCTCTTTTGACATATCCTCATTCCTTTCTTATTGTTTCGTCACAGGTGCAAATTTTGCTAATAAACGTTTAATACCGATTGGACTTGGGAATGCAATATCCAATTCTTTTGCGTCACCTTCACCTTTTACACTTACAACTGTACCGACTCCCCACTTCTGATGGGAAGCTTTATCGCCTACTGCCCAGCCAATTTGCTCTCCTCCTGTTGTTTTCACTGTCGGACGCACAATTGCTGAACGAGAGCGTGTCACCCCAGCTCCAGTTGTTCTTCCTTTCGCACCAAATGTCTCACGCTTCGGCGCTGTTTCATTTAACGATTCTACTAACTCTCCAGGAATTTCTGAAATAAATCGCGATGCCGCATTCATATTTGTTCTACCGAACAAAGTACGCATTTGAGCATTCGATAAATACAATTCCTCTTCCGCACGAGTAATCCCTACATAAGCAAGACGGCGTTCTTCTTGCATTTCATCTTCTTCCATAAGAGAACGAGTATGAGGGAATACCCCTTCCTCTAATCCAACAATAAAGACAATCGGGAATTCTAGCCCTTTTGCTGAATGCATCGTCATTAAAATAACTTCGTCACCAGCAGTTGGATCTTCATCTACACGATCGATATCCGCAACAAGTGCCAAGTCCGTTAAGAAAGCAACAAGGCTCTTATCTTCACTTTGTGATTCAAATGTTTGCGTAACAGATAAAAACTCGTCTAAGTTTTCTAGACGACCTTCAGCCTCTAAAGAACGCTCATTTTTCAACATATCGCGATAGCCCGTTTTTTCGATTACTTCTTCTACTAGTTCTGTAACCGATAAGTATTCCTGCATGTTGACCCAGTTGTGTAATAAACTTGCAAATTCTTTCACTGCTTTTGTAATTTTTGCACTTACTCCAACATGTTCAATTTCATCTAACACAGCAGTTAATGAAATTCCATTTTGTACACCGTAATTAATAATTTTATCGATAGAAGTCGCACCGATTCCGCGTTTTGGCATGTTAATAATACGTGCGAAACTAATCTCATCATCTGGATTCGCAATTAAACGTAAGTACGCTAAAATGTCTTTAATCTCTTTACGGTCATAGAACTTAATACCGCCGACAATTTTGTATGGAATATTTGATTTCAAGAAAATCTCCTCGACCATACGAGACTGCGCATTCGTTCGATATAACACTGCAAAATCAGTATATTTTCGGTTACCCATTTGAATTTCATCACGAATTTTTTTCGCAACAAAATATGCTTCGTCCTTTTCGGTTGCAGCACGGTAATACGAGATTTTACTTCCAACTTGGTTATCTGTCCAAAGCTTCTTCGGTTTACGATTTGAATTTTTTTCAATTACAGCATTAGCTGCATTTAAAATATTTTGTGATGAACGGTAGTTTTGTTCTAACAAGATAACTTGTGCATTTTCATAGTCTTTTTCGAATGACAAAATGTTAGAAATATCCGCCCCACGCCAACGATAAATGGATTGATCAGAATCACCAACGACACAAAGATTTTTAAAACGAGATGCTAACTTATTTACAAGAATGTATTGCGCTCTGTTCGTATCTTGATACTCATCAACGTGAATATATTGAAATTTACGCTGATAAAATTCCAACACTTCTGGAATACGTTCAAACAACTGAATCGTTGTCATAATTAAATCATCAAAATCTAATGAGTTATTTTTCAAAAGACGTTTTTGATATTCCGTATACACATCACTCGTTAACTTCTCAAATGGATCAGCAATCGAAATTTGTTTTGCATATTTATCCGCAGATAACAATTCATTTTTCGCATTACTAATTCCGGATAAAATAGAGCGTGGATCGAATTTTTTCGGATCAATGTTACGCTCTTTCATAATTTTTTTCACAACGGTAAGTTGATCACTCGCATCTAAAATTGTGAAGTTACGATTAATTCCAATACGATCAATATCACGTCGTAAAATACGTACACACATTGAGTGGAATGTAGAAATCCAAATATCCTCTGCCTCGGGACCAACAAGCGTATCAATACGTTCACGCATTTCACGAGCTGCTTTATTTGTAAAGGTAATTGCTAATACGTTCCATGGTGCTACACCTTTCTCGCCAAGTAAATATGCGATACGATGTGTTAGCACACGCGTTTTACCACTCCCCGCGCCTGCCATTAATAGAAGTGGTCCATTCGTTGTTTGTACCGCCTTTTGTTGTTGCGGATTTAAACCATTTAATAACCTATCTGTCATACTCATATGTGCCTGCACCTACTCTCCTTTTACTGCTTTAACTGTTTGTAAAGCTGCTTTTATATCCTCATAAACTACATTTCCAACAACAACCGTATCAGCATACTGCGCCATTTCTTTCGCTTCTTTTGCACTTGAAATTCCGCCACCATAATATAATTTTGATTGTTGTAATTCTGCTTTTACATTTTTAACAAGTTCAATATCCCCATACATACCGCTATATTCTAAATAGAAAATAGGTAAATTTAAAAGCTTGTCTGCCATACGTGCGTATGCAATTACATCATCTTCTGTTAAATCACATTTTGCATCTGTAAGCTGGGCTACTTTCGCTTCCGGATTTAAAATACAATATCCTTCCATGAAAATTTCATCCCAGTTCATAATATCCCCAAATTCTTTCAATGCCTCATGATGAACGCCCGTTACCCATTCTACTTTTCGGCTATTTAAAACGCTTGGGATGTAATAAAAATCAAATCCTGGTGTAATTGCTTCCACATCAGAAACCTCTAACACACAAGGAACTGCATATCTACGAATGCTTACTAGCATGTGTAATACGTTATCAATTGTAACTCCATCACTTCCGCCTACAATTACTGCATCGGTTCCAGATTCACAAATCATTTCTAAATGTTCATCGCTTAATTCCTTATTCGGATCAAGCTTAAATACATGTTTCCATACGGAAATATCGTACATGAAAACACCCTTTCTTTTTCTCTAATCTTATCTATATTTCTGTTCAAAAGAGCAATTAATTTCCCCGGACTTTTTGAACTTCCTTATATGCATTCTTACATTATAACAAAAAAAACTACTTACACACACGCCCAATCTAACATCTTTTTCAACGTTAAATGTTGGATTACATATCACAAAACTTACACGGAATACTAATACTTGAAATAGTATTTTCTATTTCGAAGTTCGTAAAGAAGGAGTGTTTTTCTAATGAAGCAAAACATCAGTACAGTTAACGCCCTAATTCGAATTACACTCGGATTAATCTTATTTGGTTGCAGTACAGCTAAGCTCGTACGTAAACCGTGGTGCACTTGGTCTAAAGTTTTGCTATGGATGGGTGCAATGAAAATTGCAGAGGGAATTGTTCGTTTCTGTCCTATTGTTGAAGCATGTAAGTTTGGAAAATATATGAATATGAGCTCCTTTAAAATGCCTAGCATGAATTTCAATGAAAAAGGACATGCTAAAGAGGAAGTTAATCAGACTTCCGATCATGACATACAAACGTCAAAAGGAAGTTATGATGCTTCTGACAAAGAGATTGAGTCAGCGATTGAAGAAGCAATTCTGGCGAAACCGCTTTGAATCATTTGTCACGATGTAAGATGCTCTCAAAGAGACTTAGCTGCTGCAGTGGGCGGCTAAGTCTTCTTTATTTTACCACAAACAGAACTTATGTTCTCGTTTTTTTCAAACCTTATGCCCCTCAAACATACATAAACAATTTTAATTGATAAAATTCAGAAAATTAGGTGTAAATCACTTGCGTATAATGATATAAAAGTGATATCATTTTTATATCAGGAGGCGATTATATGAAAGAAAAACAAGTATTTTATGTAAATGGTTTTCTCGGTATTATTGGGATTTTCATTTTAACTGCTGTCGGCGCATTTTGTCTTGTGCAAGAAATCTTTGTAGTAGCTATTTTGGCCCTTATTTTAGCCGCTGTGCTTGCAACAGGTATCGGTATTGTCCAACCGAACCAAGCAAAAGTCATTACGTTTTTCGGTAATTATTTGGGAACAATTCGTGAAAATGGGTTATTTTTAACAATTCCATTCGCACTTCGTCAAACCGTTTCTTTACGTGTTGAAAACTTTAATAGTAAAAAATTAAAAGTAAATGATGTGGATGGAAATCCAATTGAAATTGCAGCTGTTATTGTATATAAAGTTGTCGATTCCGCAAAAGCAATTTTCGGAGTTGAGCATTATGATCGATTTGTAGAAATTCAAAGTGAAACAGCAATCCGTCATGTTGCAACAAAATATCCTTATGATAATTTCCAAGATGAAACTTGTATCACATTACGTGGAAATACTGAAGAAGTTTCGGAAGAATTAAAGCGTGAATTAGAAGCACGTCTTGAAATTGCCGGCGTGGAAGTTTTAGAAACTCGTTTAACACATTTAGCCTACGCAACAGAAATTGCTCATGCAATGCTGCAACGTCAACAAGCAAAAGCGGTGTTAGCTGCACGAAAAGAAATTGTTGAAGGTGCTGTAAAAATGGCTAAAGATTCAATCCAAATGCTCGATGAAGAGGGCGTACTTGATTTAGATGCCGAGCGTAAAGCAAATATGGTTAACAACTTATTAGTTGCCATCGTTTCTGATAAAGGTGCGCAACCAGTTATTAATACAGGAAGCCTATATTAAAGGTTGTAAGTAATTATGGCTAAAAAGAAAAGCTTTCCATTACGTATTGACCCTGAATTACACGCAGTCATCGAAAAATGGGCGAATGATGAGTTTCGCAGCGTCAACGCACACATCGAGTATTTGCTTCGAGAAATGGCAAAGCAAAAAGGAAAATTAAAAAAAGATAAGGATGCATAAAAATCCCGCTGAGAAATCAGCGGGATTTTTATATTAACTTCTCGTCATCTCATGCCCAATTGCCCGATACCCTATATCATTTCGATAAAATAAACCATCACTCTCAATTTTACCGATTTCTTTATATACTTTATCTTTCGCTTCTTGTAAATTTTTTGCTTTGCAAGCAACGAATAACACTCGACCACCATTTGTAACAAATTCTCCATGCTGCATAGTTGTGCCTGCATGAAAAACAATCACATCTTCTAAACGGTCTAAACCAGAAATAATAGCACCTTTTTCATATGCTTCTGGATATCCTTTTGAAGCAAGAACGACACCAATAGCTGCTTCCTCCGACCACTTCAGCGTTAACTCACTTTCATCCAATACTGCATTACATACATCAACTAAGTCATTTTCTAAACGAGGTAATACAATTTCTGTTTCAGGGTCGCCAAAGCGTGCGTTAAATTCAATTACCTTTGGACCATCATTTGTTAAAATAAGACCTGCATATAAAATTCCTGTAAACGAACGATCTTCTTGGATCATCGCTTTAGCAGTTGGATGTAATACTGTTTTAATCGCTTCTTGAACTGCTGATTCCGGAATTTGTGGTACTGGAGAATATGCACCCATTCCGCCTGTATTAGGCCCTTTATCGCCATCAAAAGCTCGTTTATGATCTTGAGCAATTACCATCGGATGTACAGTTGTTCCATTTACAAATGCCATTAATGAAAATTCTTGTCCGTCTAGAAACTCTTCAATAACAACTTTCTTGCTCGCTTCGCCGAATTTCACACCCTGTAGCATTTCTTTCACAGCCTGTAATGCCTCTTCAAGCGTCATTGCTACTGTTACACCTTTACCTGCAGCTAAGCCATCTGCTTTAATAACGATCGGTGCACCGACTTTTTCAATATACTTTACCGCTTCTTCATAGTCTGTAAAAGTTTCATACGCTGCCGTTGGAATATTATACTTTTTCATAAGCTCCTTTGTAAAAGCTTTACTTCCTTCAATAACAGCAGCTGCTTTATTTGGGCCAAATACGCGAAGTCCTTCTTCCTCAAAACGGTCAACAATCCCGTTCATAAGTGGAACTTCTGGCCCCACGAAAGTTAAGCCTATATTGTTCTCTTTTACAAATAAGACTAGCGCATCGAAATCATTTTCATCAATATCAACTGGGGTTGCAACATCTCGCATACCTTCATTACCTGGTGCTACATACACCTTTTCTACCTTTTCAGATTGTACAAACTTCCAAGCTAAAGCATGCTCACGTCCACCGCGGCCAATTACTAAAACATTCATATTTCATCCCCCAATACTTAAATAAGTACAAACTAGAAGCTATGCTCCTAGTTTTCTTTTTTCTAAAATTACTCTATTAGTGTTTGAAATGACGTACGCCAGTGAACACCATCGTAATCCCATACTTATCTGCTACTTTAATAGAATCCTCATCACGAATTGATCCACCTGGTTGGATAATTGCTGTAATACCAGCTTTTGCTGCTTCTTCTACTGTATCTGGCATTGGGAAGAAAGCATCAGATGCAAGTGCGCTACCTTGTGCTTTTTCGCCAGCTTGTGTAATTGCGATTTTTGCAGAACCTACACGGTTCATCTGTCCCGCACCTACACCAACTGTCATGTTATCATTCGCTAAAACAATCGCATTTGATTTCACATGTTTTACAACTTTCCAAGCGAGTTTTAAATCTTTCCACTCTTGCTCTGATGGTTCACGTTTCGTTGGAATTGAAATTGCGTCCTCATCTAATGATAACGTATCTTCCTCTTGAACGAGAAGTCCACCTTGTACAGAAGTTAATTTTTTGCTTGCACTTGTTGCTTTTTCAATATTTACAGTTAGTAAGCGTAAGTTCTTCTTACTTTGCAACACTTCTAAAGCTTCTTGCGAGAACGAAGGAGCAATAATAATTTCCAAGAAAATTTCATGTAACTTTTCAGCTGTAGCTTTATCAATTTCACGATTCGCTGCAATAATACCACCAAAAATTGATACTGGATCAGCTTCATAAGCACGTGTATATGCTTCATGAATGTCCGTACCTATACCAACACCACAAGGATTCATATGTTTCACTGCTACAACTGCTGGTTCTGTAAATTCCTTAACGATGCTAAGCGCTGCATCTGCATCATTAATGTTGTTATAAGATAATTCTTTACCGTGTAACTGTTCTGCATATGCAACAGAAGAAGTTACTGCGAATGGTGCTTTATAGAACGTTGCCTTTTGATGTGGATTTTCGCCATAACGTAAGTCTTGCTTTTTCTCAAACGTCACAGTTAACGTTTCTGGACTTTCTTCACCCATTTGTTCTGTTAAGTAGTTAGAAATTAACGCATCATATGCCGCTGTATGACGGAATACTTTCGCTGCTAATTTACGTTTCGTCTCTTCTTTTACTTCGCCGTTCTCTTTCAGTTCTGCTAATACAACATCATAATCTACTGGATCTACAATTACCGATACAAATTTATGATTTTTCGCAGCAGAGCGAATCATTGTTGGGCCACCGATATCAATATTTTCAATTGCATCAGCAAATGTTACATCAGGCTTAGCGATTGTTTCTTTAAATGGGTATAAGTTAACAACAACAAAGTCAATTGGTTGAATGCCTAATTCATTCATTTGCGCTACATGTGTTTCATTATCACGAACTGCTAATAGACCACCATGAATATTTGGATGTAATGTTTTTACACGGCCATCCATAATTTCTGGGAAACCAGTTACTTCAGAAATACCGATTACTTGTAAACCATTTTCTTCTAGTAATTTTTTCGTACCACCTGTTGAAATAACTTCAATCCCTTGTTCTAGTAAACCTTTAACAAATTCTACTACTCCTGTTTTATCTGAAACACTTACTAATGCACGCTTTTTCATTTATCCTTCACCCCTGGTTGTATGTTAGTTAACAGTTGGTTCTTTCACAGACTGAACAATTTGATTCACTGTATTTACGTATAATTTATGTTCAACTTGTTGAATTTTCTTTTGTAAACTTTCTCTCGTATCCCCTTCAGAAACAACTACTGCTTCTTGCGCAATAATTGGACCTGTATCCATACCTGCATCTACATAATGAATTGTTACTCCAGTTACTTTCACACCTGCTTCTAACGCTTGACCGACAGCATCTTTACCCGGGAAACTCGGTAGTAGTGATGGATGAATGTTAATAATCTTCCCGCCATATGCTTCTAGTAAAGTTGGCCCAATTAAACGCATATATCCAGCTAAAATAACATAATCAATTTCATACTCTTCTAGCTTCTTTAATATCTCTTTTTCAAATACTTCTTTTGACTCATATGCTTTCGCTGAAAAGGCGAAACACGGAACATGATGATAATGTGCCCGTCCAATAACGCGTGCCTCTGGTTTATCACATACTAATAAACTAATATCTGCATCCAATCTCTTTTCTTCTACCGCATTAACGAGAGATTGAAAGTTAGATCCGCTTCCAGAAGCAAAAACTGCTAATCTACTCATAGTGCTGTGCCCCCATTGAAGGTAACGCCATCCCCTTGTACAGTACGTCCAATAATACGAGCTGTTTCTCCCTGCTCTTCAAGAAGACGAACAATATCTTTTGCATCTTCTTCCCTCACCGCTACTACCATACCAATACCCATGTTAAAAATATTGAACATTTCTTTCTCTTCTAGTTTCCCAACTTCTTGAAGTAAACTGAAGATCGGCTGAATTTCCCAAGTTCCTAGTTCAATTTCCGCACCGATTCCTTCTGGCAACATACGTGGAATATTTTCAATGAATCCACCACCTGTAATATGCGCCATACCGTATACTTCATGTTTCTTCAATAGTTCTAAAATAGGTTTGACATAAATTTTCGTTGGTTTTAATAACTCCTCACCAAGAGGTAGTTCTAAGCGTCCATAAATGCGATCTAAAGATAGTTCTCCATCTTCTAGTAACACTTTTCGTACTAAAGAGTAACCATTACTATGAATACCGCTAGATGCTAAGCCAATTAATACGTGACCAGCTTCAATCTTTTCACCTGTTACAATTTTCTTTTTATCAACAATCCCAACTGTAAAACCAGCTAAGTCGTATTCTTCCGTAGAATACATACCTGGCATTTCAGCTGTTTCCCCACCAATTAATGCACAACCAGCTTGGCGACAGCCCTCTGATATACCTTTGACGATGTTTTCAATTTTACTAGGTTCAGCTTTACCACAAGCAATATAATCAAGGAAGAAAAGCGGCTCTGCCCCTTGGACAACAATATCATTTACACACATTGCTACTGCATCAATACCAATAGTGTCATGTTTATCTGCCATAAAAGCGAGCATCAATTTCGTTCCCACGCCATCTGTTCCAGATACTAATACAGGTTCTTCTAATGCAAATTTTGATAGATCAAACATACCTCCAAAACCGCCTAAACCGCCTAGTACTTCTTTTCTCATTGTTGTTTGTACGTGTTTTTTCATGCGAGATACCGCTTCATATCCAGCTTCAATATCTACTCCTGCTTGCTTATATGCATTCGCCATCGTTATTTACACCTCGTCTTTTAATTTCTCCCCATCCAGGGCGGCCGTTTTAAGAAAGAAGCTAGCTTCTTTCTTAAAAGAAGTAGAAGCTTTTTTCACTTTCTTATTTCATACTTTCTAAGAGCTCTTGCTCATAATCATAAAGAGCTGTCGGATAGTCCCCATTGAAGTAAGCCATACATAGGCCGCCATATTTCCCTTCATATGGACGTCCAATTGCATCTACTAATCCATCTTCGCTTAAAAATGTTAAAGAATCTGCTCCGATCATTTCACGGATTTCTTCTACTGTATTATTTGCTGCAATTAATTCTTTTCTCGTTTGAATATCAATACCATAGAAACATGGATATTTTAGAGGCGGTGAAGCAATTCTTACATGAACCTCTGTCGCTCCAGCCTCACGAAGCATACGAACAATTCGTTTACTTGTCGTTCCTCTTACAATAGAGTCGTCAATCATAACAACTCGTTTCCCCTCAACTACACCTCTTACTGCGGAAAGCTTCATCTTTACCCCTTGCTCGCGCAGTTCTTGAGAAGGTTGAATAAACGTACGTCCAACGTAACGATTTTTAATTAATCCTAACTCATACGGAATACCTGTCGCCTCAGCATAACCGATTGCTGCTGAAATACTAGAGTCTGGTACACCAGTAACAACATCAGCTTCAATAGGAGCTTCTGCCGCTAAACGTTTCCCCATGTTTTTACGTGCTGCATGAACGTTAACGCCTGCAATATTAGAATCTGGGCGTGCAAAGTAAATGTATTCCATACTACAAATTGCATGTTCTACATCATTTGTGAAACGATCTACGTGAATTCCTTCATCGTTAATGATAAGTAACTCACCAGGCTCTACATCACGAATGTATGTTGCACCTACTACATCGAAAGCACATGTTTCTGATGCTACAACGTAAGCATCCCCCATCTTTCCAATTGAAAGAGGACGGAATCCATTCGGATCTAGCGCAACGATCATTTCATTTCCAGTTAGTAAAAGATATGCAAACGCACCTTTCACCTTATTTAGGGCCTCTTTTACACTTTCAATTAAAGAATCTTTCGTACTACGTTTAATGAGATGTAAAAGTACCTCTGTATCTGAACTTGTTTGAAAAATACTTCCCTCTGCCTCTAATTCACGACGAAGCATCTTTGCGTTAATTAAATTTCCGTTATGAGCTAGCGCCATACTATGATCAGAAAAACGGAATAATAATGGTTGAACATTAGCAACTTCACTTCCACCTGCTGTCGCATATCGCACATGTCCAATTGCTGATTTTCCGTTTAATCCTTCTAGCTCACCTCTTGAAAACACTTCTGATATTAAACCTAACCCCTTGTGACCGATGATTTTTTCCCCATTATTTACAACAATGCCTGCGCCCTCTTGCCCACGGTGCTGCAAACTGTGCAATCCGTAGTACGAAACTTGTGCTGCATTTTCATGCCCCCAAATTCCGAAAACGCCACATTCTTCATTTAACCCCTTTATTTCAGCAAGCATGGGATTGCCCCTTTCCAAGCCTTTCTCATTTCATCTACATTTGCTGTAAGTAATACTTCATTTTCTTCATTATGAATTGTTACTTCATTTGTATCTGTCACTGCCCCAACTTGAATTGCTTCAACGACTTTCTCGAACGCTTCTTTATTTTCACGTTTTACAGTTAGAACGAAGCGAGATTGTGATTCCGCAAATAATACCGCCGTTGCTTCACCGTCTAATTTCACAGTAGCACCTAAACCGTTAGCACCAATTGCACTTTCAGAAATTGCAACTGCTAAACCACCTTCAGCAACATCATGTGCCGATTGAACAAGGCCAGCTTGAATTGCTTCTAATACTTGTTTTTGGCGTTTTAATTCTACATCTAGATCGATACTTGGTGATTGGCCGAAAATTTTGCCGTGGACCATTTTCTGTAATTCACTTCCACCAAATTCAGCTTTCGTCTCTCCAATTACGTAAACTAAATCGCCAGCTTGCTTAAATTCTTGTGTTGTTACATGTTTTAAATCATGGACAAGACCAACCATACCAACAGTCGGTGTTGGATATACCGCTTCACCACTACGCTCGTTATACATCGATACATTTCCGCCGATAACTGGCGTTTGTAATGTGCGACAAGCTTCACTCATACCATCTACCGATTTCTCAATTTGCCAGAAGATTTCTGGTTTTTCTGGGTTACCAAAGTTTAAGCAATCTGTAATTGCAAGTGGCTCTCCACCAGAACATACGATATTACGCGCTGCCTCTGCTACTGCAATTTTACCGCCCATTTCTGGATCTAAGTAAATATAGCGAGAGTTACAATCTGTCGTCATTGCTAATCCTTTTTCTGTACCGCGTACACGTACAACCGCTGCATCTGAACCTGGTGTAACAACTGTGCTTGTGCGTACTTGATAATCATATTGATCATATACCCACTCTTTACTTGCAATTGTCGGTTGTTGTAGTAAAGAGAATAACGTTTCTTTATAATCTTCTACTTGCGGTGTTTCCACTTTCATCTGCTGGAACTCAGCAAAGTATGCTGCTTCTTTTGATGGTTTATGATAAATTGGCGCTTCTTCTGCAAGAGCATCTGCTGGTACTTCAGCCACCATTTCACCTTTATGGAATAAGCGAAGCATTTTGTCTTCCGTTACTTTCCCCATCGTAACTGCTGCAAGACCATACTTCTCAAATAAATCTACTATTTCTTGCTCTCTACCTTTTTTGATAACAATTAACATACGCTCTTGTGATTCAGATAGCATCATTTCATATGGTGTCATTCCCGTTTCACGCTGTGGTACATCATCTAAGTACATTTCAATACCCATACCTGCTTTACTTGCCATTTCTGCAGAAGATGAAGTTAAACCAGCAGCTCCCATATCTTGAATTCCAACAAGTGCATCAGACTGAATAAGTTCTAAACATGCTTCGATAAGAAGTTTCTCCATAAATGGATCTCCTACTTGAACTGCCGGACGTTTCGCTTCTGAGCTTTCAGATAGTTCTTCAGATGCGAATGTTGCACCGTGAATACCGTCACGACCAGTTGATGCTCCTACGTACATTACTGTATTGCCAGCACCGTGTGCTTGCCCTTTTTTAATATCCTCGTGGTTAATTAAACCTACGCACATTGCATTTACAAGTGGATTTCCTTCGTAACATGGATCGAATTGTACTTCGCCGCCAACAGTAGGAATACCGATGCAGTTACCGTATCCTGCGATTCCTGCTACTACTTCTTCGAATAAATATTTCACACGTGGCGATTGTAATTCACCGAAGCGAAGTGAGTTTAATAGAGCTACTGGACGTGCTCCCATAGAGAATACGTCACGGATAATACCACCAACGCCTGTTGCTGCTCCTTGATATGGTTCAATAGCAGAAGGATGGTTATGGCTTTCCATTTTAAATACAACCGCTTGATTATCACCGATATCTACAATTCCAGCGCCTTCTCCAGGCCCTTGCAGGACACGCTCACCTGTCGTTGGGAACTTGCGAAGAACTGGTTTTGAATTTTTATAACTACAATGTTCAGACCACATTACAGAGAATA
This sequence comes from Bacillus clarus, assembly GCF_000746925.1. Lineage (GTDB taxonomy): Bacteria > Bacillota > Bacilli > Bacillales > Bacillaceae_G > Bacillus_A > Bacillus_A clarus. The sequence goes on along the minus strand of NZ_JMQC01000008.1, from coordinate 2,645,604 downwards.
ATCCTGTTTCTGTATAATTCGGCAAACGGCCTAGAATCTTTTCAACCATGGAAAACTCTTCGTCTGTTAGCCCCATTTCCGCATATATACGCTCTTCTTTAATTTGTGTTGGATTTGGTTCAAGCATTAACGACATATGTTTCCCTCCACTGTTTTAAGATAGATTGAAAGACTTTTAACCCTTCAGCACCACCAAGCAATTCATCTACAGCACGCTCTGGGTGTGGCATCATACCAAGTACATTTCCCTTTTCATTTACAATACCAGCAATATCTGAAACGCTACCGTTCGGATTTTCTACATAACGGAATGCGATTTGATTATTCTCTTCTAATTGTTTAAGAGTCGCTTCATCACAATAGTAATTCCCTTCACCATGTGCAATTGGAATATTGATTACTTCATCTTTTTCATATTGTGATGTAAACATCGTTTCGTTATTTTCAACACGTAACGGAACAGTGCGACACATAAATTTTAAGTTTTCGTTTCTCATTAGTGCTCCTGGTAGTAATCCTGATTCAACAAGAATCTGGAATCCATTACACACTCCTAAAATTGGTTTTCCTTGCTCAGCAGCTTTTTGCACTGCTTTCATTGCGTTAGCAAAGCGAGAAATAGCACCACAACGTAAATAGTCACCGTAAGAGAATCCACCAGGTAGTAAAATTGCATCATATTCATCTAAATTCTCTCTATCGTGCCAAACGTAATCTACTTCTTCACCAAGCTCATCTTTAATTGCATGGAACATATCGACATCACAGTTCGAACCCGGAAATACTATTACGGCAAATTTCACTGTGCGACAACCTCCTCAACTTCATAACGGAAGTCTTCCATTACAACGTTTGCTAATAATTTTCCACACATTTCCTTTACCTTTTCGTCAAGGTCAGATACAGATTTATCAATTGTTAGTTCCATGTACTTTCCGATTCGAACATCTTGTACTTCTGTAAATGAAAGACTATGAAGTGCCCCTTTTACTGCTGTTCCTTGTGGATCTAATACGCTTTCTCTTAACGTTACATATACCTTAACTTTATACATGTGAAATTCCCCCTAAACGTTTTAAAATCTCTTCATAAGCTTCTGTTAAATTTCCAAGATCGCGACGGAATACGTCTTTATCAAACTTTTCATTGCTCGTTTCATCCCATAAACGGCAAGTATCTGGTGAGATCTCATCCGCTAATATGATTTCTCCTTCTTCCGTTACACCAAACTCTAATTTAAAATCTACTAATCTTACACGACAGCTTGCGAAATGCTCAATCAATACTTGATTGATTTGTAGAGCCATATCTCGTAATACGCTTACTTGCTCTGGTGACGCAACATTTAATACACGAATATGATCTTCCGTTACAAGCGGATCTCCTAAATCATCATCTTTGAAGTAAAATTCTACGATTGGTTCTGCAAGTACAGTTCCCTCTTCCATTCCTAATCGTTTTGAAAGGCTTCCTGCAATTACATTTCTTGTGACAACTTCTAAAGGAATAATACTCACTTTTTTTACAAGTTGCTCTATTTCAGATAACTTCTCAACAAAATGTGTTTTTATTCCTACTTCTTGTAACTTTCTGAACAATAAAGTTGTAATCTCATTGTTCAAACGACCTTTTCCTGTAATCGTCTCTTTTTTCTCCCCATTGAAAGCAGTCGCACTATCTTTGTACTCTACCCAAACCATATCTGCTGATTCTGTACGATAAATTCTTTTTGCCTTACCTTCATACAGCAATTCTAGCTTTTGCATTTCGCAAGCCCCCTGTAGTTTGAAAAATGTGAATAATATTTTTATAAAGAATGGCACAGAATGACTCTATTCTGTGCCATATAAAATTTTACGCTTCGTTTAATCCTAGGCGTTCAAAGATTGTATCAACATGTTGCATATGATGCTCATAGTTGAAGCATTCGTTAATTTCCTCTTGCGTTAATTTGCTCGTAATACGCTCATCAGCTTCTACAAGCTCTTTAAATTGTACTTGTGTTTCCCAAGCTTCCATCGCTTTAGGCTGTACGATATCATAAGCTTCTTCACGTACCATACCTTTGTCGATTAGTGTAAGCATTACGCGCTGAGAGTAAATTAAGCCGTATGTTCTTGTCATATTGCGTTTCATATTCTCTGGGTATACAGTTAAGTTTTTAACGATATTACCAAAGCGATTTAACATGTAATTTAATGCGATTGTAGCATCTGGTAAAATTACGCGTTCTGCTGAAGAGTGAGAAATGTCGCGCTCATGCCATAATGGAACATTCTCGTAAGCCGTCATCATATAACCGCGGATAACACGAGCTAAACCAGTCATATTTTCAGATCCAATTGGATTACGTTTATGTGGCATTGCAGAAGAACCTTTTTGACCTTTTGCGAAAGCCTCTTCAACTTCACGTGTTTCACTCTTTTGTAAACCACGAATCTCAACTGCCATCTTTTCAATAGATGTTGCGATTAGCGCAAGTGTTGACATGTAATGTGCATGTCGATCACGTTGCAATGTTTGTGTTGAAATTGGTGCCGCTTCTAATCCTAAGTTTTCACAAACAAATTTTTCTACGAATGGATCAATGTTCGCGTATGTACCAACTGCGCCAGATAATTTACCAACACGAACTGTATCCGCAGCTTGTTTGAAACGCTCTACGTTACGTTTCATTTCTTCATACCAAAGACCAAGTTTTAAACCAAATGTCGTTGGCTCTGCATGAACACCGTGCGTTCTTCCCATCATAATCGTGTATTTATGCTCTTTCGCTTTGTTAGCTAAAATGCTAGTAAAGTTTTCTAAGTCTTTTAATAAGATTTCATTTGCTTGTTTTAAGATGTAAGATAAAGCTGTATCTACTACGTCTGTAGATGTTAAACCGTAATGAACCCATTTACGTTCTTCGCCTAATGCTGGTGTTTCTGATACGGCACGAGTGAAAGCAACTACATCATGACGTGTTTCTTTTTCGATTTCATAAATACGATCAATATCAAATGATGCATGCTCACGAATTTTTTTCACATCTTCTTTTGGAATATCTCCAAGTTCAGCCCATGCTTCACAAGCTAAAATCTCAACTTCTAACCATGCTTTAAATTTGTTCTCTTCCGTCCAAATAGCGCCCATTTCAGGGCGTGTATAACGATTAATCATCTTTTTCCCTCCAACAGTTGTTCTTGATGGTCCCAAATATGCAAACTCTTCGCTTTTTCTAGAGCGACTTCAATATTATCATTTAAAATATTAACATGCCCCATTTTTCGCTGCGCTTTTGCTTCTTCTTTTCCATACAAGTGTAAATAGCACCCGGTTAATCTATTCACTTGTCCTAGGACCCCTTCTATATGTTCGCCTAAAATGTTTACCATGACAACTGGTTTTAACAAATTTGTTTCTCCAAGAGGTAAATTACAGATTGCTCGAATATGTTGACCAAATTGACTCGTTTCGCATGCATCCAGTGTATAGTGTCCTGAATTGTGAGGTCTTGGTGCTAATTCATTAATGTAAATCTCACCATTAGCTGTAGCAAACATCTCTACCGCTAGTGTTCCCACAAGTTCTAATTCATCCGCAAGTACCTTTGCATAAGCAATTGCTTTTTGAGAAAGCTCTTCTGTAATGCGAGCTGGAACGATAGATTCATGTAAAATGTTATTCACATGAATATTTTCCGCTACTGGAAACACTTTCGTTTCACCGCTTACACTACGAATGACAATAGCTGATACTTCTTTTTCAAAAGGCACCCATTTTTCTAGAATGCACTCTGCTTCATTCGCAAGATTTCGTGCCTTCTCAACATCAGCTTCACTTCTTAAAACAACTTGCCCTTTCCCATCATATCCACCTGTCGTTGTTTTTAAGACGGAAGGATATGATAACTCAGCAATCGCTTCAATAAGCTGCTCTTGATTTTGAACTAATCTATACGTCGCTACCGGTAATCCGGCTTTTTCAATTGCATTCTTTTCTGTAAAACGATTTTGCGTTTTATTTAACAACTGACTACCTTGTGGTAAGTAAGCATGTTTTTCAAGCCATTGTAAACATCTATAATCAATATTCTCAAATTCATATGTGACAACATCACTTATCTCTGCTAAATGCTGAATTGCTTTTAAATCGTCATATGGTGCAACAATTTCAACATCAGCAACTTGTGCACATGGTGAATGCTTTGTAGGATCTAAAACAGCAATTTTATATCCCATCTCCTTAGCTGCCAATGCCATCATTCTTCCAAGCTGGCCGCCTCCAATAATGCCGATTGTTTTTCCAGGTAAAATGATTCTCGTCATACTAGCTCACTACCTTCACGCACATCTTTTTCAATCGCTTCTCGTCTCAATTCCAATGCATCATGTATATCATCATGGAATGATCCAAGTATTTGTGCAGCAAGTAATCCAGCATTTGTTGAACCAGCTTTACCAATTGCAACAGTTGCAACTGGAACCCCTCCTGGCATTTGGACGATGGATAATAATGAATCTAATCCGTTTAACGCTTTTGATTGAACTGGAACGCCAATTACAGGAAGATTTGTCTTCGCTGCAACCATTCCTGGTAAATGCGCTGCTCCACCAGCTCCAGCAATAATAACTTTCAATCCACGTTCACGAGCCGTCTCTGCATATTCAAACATATAATCCGGAGTCCGATGAGCGGATACAACTTTTTTCTCATACGGTATATTTAATTCATCTAAAATGTCACAAGCAAATTTCATTGTTTCCCAGTCTGACGTACTTCCCATTATGACTCCAACTAGTGATTTCATATTAGAATCCCCCCGATTCAAATAAAAAAAGCCTGAAATAGAACAGTTTCTCTTTTACTATGAGAGAAAGCGCTCTACTCAGGCATACGTATCCCTTGTGAATAGAAAAATACCGAGTGACTTTCCCTCATAGTCTAACGAATAACGGTCGTTAGGTAGAGACTTGCAGGCCATATCCCCGCGATTATATGAGGTCTTATATATTATTGTTTCTATGGCTATATTAACAATATTTTATAAACAATGTCAATAAATAATCGAATGTTTTTTTACTAGTTATCAATAACGTTCGTGTTTTAGTTATATTCAAAAGAAGAATTGCAACTATATGCAAGAAGGAAAGGGAATTAGAATATATATTTCTAGAGATCTATTTTAAACATAACTGTTCATATACTACTTCAATATGCTTTAATCAAAACAAATCAATAGAACTTATATTATAGCGATTTAATTTATAAGGAGGATAACCGTGAAAACTGAAGATATGAGGTTGTTGTAGGAAGTCTACAATGTAAAATCTTCAACACCATTCAGGCCTACCGAAGTAGAGCGAAAACCAAGCCAATTAGGAGGCATGTGAGTCCAATGTACAAACACATATATTTCACCGTAGGAACTTACGGGTAGAGCCTACTAAAATAACTGACAGGTACGCTAGTGTTCGTAAGAATCCTCCACTTCAAGCGTAGCTAAGTGATGGGTAGTTCAAAACATCCCATTTTTTCTACTCTCATTATTTAAAATATATACTTATGCTAGAAATAATGTGTCCTATTTTAGGTATTACTTTAGTAGCCTTCGGAAAACCAGGAAAACAAAAACTCATTGCTATTATTTTAAATAGCCTCTATTTCATTCGTTTTTCCTTTTTAGGGCTATTAAATTTATGGATTATAACATTTGGTAAATAAAAGTAAACACAAAAAAACCTAAGTCGAAACGACTTAGGTTTTTGCTTGGCGACGTCCTACTCTCACAGGGACAAGGTCCCAACTACCATCGGCGCTAGAGAGCTTAACTTCCGTGTTCGGTATGGGAACGGGTGTGACCTCTCTGCCATCATCACCAAACTAATGAAGGCATATTCCTTCAAAACTAGATAACATTTGCTACATATTATATGGTTAAGTCCTCGATCTATTAGTATTCGTCAGCTCCACATGTCACCATGCTTCCACCTCGAACCTATCAACCTGATCATCTTTCAGGGATCTTACTAGCTTACGCTATGGGAAATCTCATCTTGAGGGGGGCTTCATGCTTAGATGCTTTCAGCACTTATCCCTTCCGCACATAGCTACCCAGCTATGCCCTTGGCAGAACAACTGGTACACCAGCGGTGCGTCCATCCCGGTCCTCTCGTACTAAGGACAGCTCCTCTCAAATTTCCTACGCCCACGACGGATAGGGACCGAACTGTCTCACGACGTTCTGAACCCAGCTCGCGTACCGCTTTAATGGGCGAACAGCCCAACCCTTGGGACCGACTACAGCCCCAGGATGCGATGAGCCGACATCGAGGTGCCAAACCTCCCCGTCGATGTGGACTCTTGGGGGAGATAAGCCTGTTATCCCCGGGGTAGCTTTTATCCGTTGAGCGATGGCCCTTCCATGCGGAACCACCGGATCACTAAGCCCGACTTTCGTCCCTGCTCGACTTGTAGGTCTCGCAGTCAAGCTCCCTTATGCCTTTGCACTCTACGAATGATTTCCAACCATTCTGAGGGAACCTTTGGGCGCCTCCGTTACACTTTAGGAGGCGACCGCCCCAGTCAAACTGCCCACCTGACACTGTCTCCCGGGTCGATAAGACCCGTAGGTTAGAATTTCAATACAGTCAGGGCGGTATCCCACCAGCGCCTCCACCGAAGCTAGCGCTCCGGTTTCAAAGGCTCCCGCCTATCCTGTACAAACTGTACCAAAATTCAATATCAGGCTACAGTAAAGCTCCACGGGGTCTTTCCGTCCTGTCGCGGGTAACCTGCATCTTCACAGGTACTATAATTTCACCGAGTCTCTGGTTGAGACAGTGCCCAAATCGTTACACCTTTCGTGCGGGTCGGAACTTACCCGACAAGGAATTTCGCTACCTTAGGACCGTTATAGTTACGGCCGCCGTTTACTGGGGCTTCAGTTCAGAGCTTCGCTTACGCTAACCCCTCTCCTTAACCTTCCAGCACCGGGCAGGTGTCAGCCCCTATACTTCGCCTTACGGCTTCGCAGAGACCTGTGTTTTTGCTAAACAGTCGCTTGGGCCTATTCACTGCGGCTTTCCGTTAAGAAAGCACCCCTTCTCCCGAAGTTACGGGGTCATTTTGCCGAGTTCCTTAACCAGAGTTCTCTCGCACACCTTAGGATTCTCTCCTCGCCTACCTGTGTCGGTTTGCGGTACAGGCACCTTTTATCTCGCTAGAAGCTTTTCTTGGCAGCGGGGAATCAAAGACTTCGCTCCATAAGGAGCTTCCCCATCACAGCTCAGCCTTCACGATAAGCGGATTTGCCTACTTATCAGCCTAACTGCTTGGACGTGCACAACCAATCGCACGCTTCTTCTATCCTTCTGCGTCCCTCCATTGCTCAAACGATAAAGAGGTGGTACAGGAATATCAACCTGTTGTCCATCGCCTACGCCTGTCGGCCTCGGCTTAGGTCCTGACTAACCCTGAGCGGACGAGCCTTCCTCAGGAAACCTTAGGCATTCGGTGGACGGGATTCTCACCCGTCTTTCGCTACTCATACCGGCATTCTCACTTCTAAGCACTCCACCAGTCCTTCCGGTCTGACTTCACTGTCCTTAGAACGCTCCCCTACCACTGATACCATTGGTATCAATCCGCAGCTTCGGTGGTGTATTTAGCCCCGGTACATTTTCGGCGCAGAGTCACTCGACTAGTGAGCTATTACGCACTCTTTAAATGGTGGCTGCTTCTAAGCCAACATCCTAGTTGTCTAAGCAACTCCACATCCTTTTCCACTTAATACACACTTTGGGACCTTAGCTGGCGGTCTGGGCTGTTTCCCTTTTGACTACGGATCTTATCACTCGCAGTCTGACTCCTAAGGATAAGTCATTGGCATTCGGAGTTTGACTGAATTCGGTAATCCGATGAGGACCCCTAGTTCAATCAGTGCTCTACCTCCAAGACTCTTACACTTAAGGCTAGCCCTAAAGCTATTTCGGGGAGAACCAGCTATCTCCAGGTTCGATTGGAATTTCTCCGCTACCCACACCTCATCCCCGCACTTTTCAACGTGCGTGGGTTCGGGCCTCCATTCAGTGTTACCTGAACTTCACCCTGGACATGGGTAGATCACCTGGTTTCGGGTCTACGACCACGTACTAAACGCCCTATTCAGACTCGCTTTCGCTACGGCTCCGCCTCTTCAGCTTAACCTCGCACGGGATCGTAACTCGCCGGTTCATTCTACAAAAGGCACGCCATCACCCATTAACGGGCTCAGACTATTTGTAGGCACACGGTTTCAGGATCTCTTTCACTCCCCTTCCGGGGTGCTTTTCACCTTTCCCTCACGGTACTGGTTCACTATCGATCACTAGGGAGTATTTAGCCTTGGGAGATGGTCCTCCCAGATTCCGACGGAATTTCACGTGTTCCGCCGTACTCAGGATACATTCAAGAGAGAACGAAGTTTCGACTACAGGGTTGTTACCTTCTGTGACGAGCCTTTCCAGACTGCTTCGTCTACCTCGTTCCTTTGTAACTCCGTATAGAATGTCCTACAACCCCAAGAGGCAAGCCTCTTGGTTTGGGCTAGATTCCGTTTCGCTCGCCGCTACTCAGGAAATCGCATTTGCTTTCTCTTCCTCCAGGTACTTAGATGTTTCAGTTCCCTGGGTCTGTCTTCCTTACCCTATGTATTCAGATAAGGATACCATACCATTACGTATGGTGGGTTTCCCCATTCGGAAATCTTCGGATCAAAGCTTACTTACAGCTCCCCGAAGCATATCGGCGTTAGTCCCGTCCTTCATCGACTCCTAGTGTCAAGGCATCCACCGTGCGCCCTTTCTAACTTAACCAAACTAAAATTAAAAAATATGAGCTACACTGTTATCTAGTTTTCAAAGAACATACATTTATATATGAGAGATAGTTCTCTCAAAACTGAACAAAACGAAACACGGAAACTTATATTGATGAACAACGTTCATCAATTCTCCATAGAAAGGAGGTGATCCAGCCGCACCTTCCGATACGGCTACCTTGTTACGACTTCACCCCAATCATCTGTCCCACTTAGGCGCTGGCTCCAAAAAGGTTACCCCTCCGACTTCGGGTGTTACAAACTCTCGTGGTGTGACGGGCGGTGTGTACAAGGCCCGGGAACGTATTCACCGCGGCATGCTGATCCGCGATTACTAGCGATTCCAGCTTCATGTAGGCGAGTTGCAGCCTACAATCCGAACTGAGAACGGTTTTATGAGATTAGCTCCACCTCACGGTCTTGCAGCTCTTTGTACCGTCCATTGTAGCACGTGTGTAGCCCAGGTCATAAGGGGCATGATGATTTGACGTCATCCCCACCTTCCTCCGGTTTGTCACCGGCAGTCACCTTAGAGTGCCCAACTTAGTGATGGCAACTAAGATCAAGGGTTGCGCTCGTTGCGGGACTTAACCCAACATCTCACGACACGAGCTGACGACAACCATGCACCACCTGTCACTCTGCTCCCGAAGGAGAAGCCCTATCTCTAGGGTTGTCAGAGGATGTCAAGACCTGGTAAGGTTCTTCGCGTTGCTTCGAATTAAGCCACATGCTCCACCGCTTGTGCGGGCCCCCGTCAATTCCTTTGAGTTTCAGCCTTGCGGCCGTACTCCCCAGGCGGAGTGCTTAATGCGTTAACTTCAGCACTAAAGGGCGGAAACCCTCTAACACTTAGCACTCATCGTTTACGGCGTGGACTACCAGGGTATCTAATCCTGTTTGCTCCCCACGCTTTCGCGCCTCAGTGTCAGTTACAGACCAGAAAGTCGCCTTCGCCACTGGTGTTCCTCCATATCTCTACGCATTTCACCGCTACACATGGAATTCCACTTTCCTCTTCTGCACTCAAGTCTCCCAGTTTCCAATGACCCTCCACGGTTGAGCCGTGGGCTTTCACATCAGACTTAAGAAACCACCTGCGCGCGCTTTACGCCCAATAATTCCGGATAACGCTTGCCACCTACGTATTACCGCGGCTGCTGGCACGTAGTTAGCCGTGGCTTTCTGGTTAGGTACCGTCAAGGTGCCAGCTTATTCAACTAGCACTTGTTCTTCCCTAACAACAGAGTTTTACGACCCGAAAGCCTTCATCACTCACGCGGCGTTGCTCCGTCAGACTTTCGTCCATTGCGGAAGATTCCCTACTGCTGCCTCCCGTAGGAGTCTGGGCCGTGTCTCAGTCCCAGTGTGGCCGATCACCCTCTCAGGTCGGCTACGCATCGTTGCCTTGGTGAGCCGTTACCTCACCAACTAGCTAATGCGACGCGGGTCCATCCATAAGTGACAGCCGAAGCCGCCTTTCGATTTCGCACCATGCAGTGCAAAATGTTATCCGGTATTAGCCCCGGTTTCCCGGAGTTATCCCAGTCTTATGGGCAGGTTACCCACGTGTTACTCACCCGTCCGCCGCTAACTTCATAAGAGCAAGCTCTTAATCCATTCGCTCGACTTGCATGTATTAGGCACGCCGCCAGCGTTCATCCTGAGCCAGGATCAAACTCTCCAATAAAGTTAGTTTGTCTAGCATCTAAAATAAAAATTGACGTTTCACGTTGTTTGTTTCGTTCAGTTTTCAAAGAACTTGTCCGTCGCTCATTTGCGACTTCCTTATGTTAACATTTCTAGTTTGTAATGTCAACTAAGTTTTTTATTTCGTTTGCCGCTTTCTGCGTTATTGCTATCGGCGACTTGTTCTATATTACACTTCTATATACTAATCGTCAATACTTTTTATTCAATTAATAATAAAAATAATTTCCAAGGATCTCCCCTATACTAATTTCAATTATTCAATTTCTCTATTTCAATGAAAACTATAAAAAAAGAACATCTCATTACATACAAGACGCCTCTTTTATTAAACATTCTATACATGTACTCTTTAAACTTTTGAAACTAATAAATATATACTATCTTCTTATTTATAAGCTTTAACACTCTTCATTCTCTTTAATACGTCGATCGCCTGACATAAATAAAGCAATTAATTTCTGTTTATCCGCCCATATCACTCCAAATAAAACTAAACTACCTCCAATTACCACCCTCCATGTTAAAAATTCATTTAATAGAACAATTGAAGCAACAATACTTATTACCGGTAATGCATTTAAATATAATCCACTTACTGATGCCGATACTCTCTCTAGTGCTTTATTCCAAAACCAATATGCTAAAATCGTTGCTCCAACAACAAGATACATTACACTAAATCCTGTCTGCCATGTTTCAACCTTTGGGAAACCATAATAAAAAGTTTCTACCATTGCAAATGGTAATACAATAACCGCTCCAATAATTAAAGTTAATGTTGTAAAAACCTCCTTCGATAGATGCTGTTCTTGTTTCGGCCGTTTTAACAACACTGTATAGAAAGCGAATAAGAAAGTGCTTAATAAAATAAGTATATCTCCCATTAAAGATGCCTCTTGATAATCATTGTTAGATGACATTGTAATAAAAAGCACTCCTATAGCGCCCAATATAATTCCAATCCAATAATTCAGCTGGATCTTCTCTTTTAAAAAGAACGCTGAAAAAAGAATTGTAATTAACGGTAATGCAGCGTCAATGATACTAACATGTAATCCACTTGTTAAAGAAATACCGTAGGATGTAAACATAAAGTACCCAGCTACACCGGTAAAAGATAGTAAACTCATTCTTTTCCACGGAATATGTTTATGTACAGCCGCTTTTTGTAGTTGGTTAAATGAGAAAAACATACAAATTCCACCTGCAAAGAAAAGACGAATAAATAACAAAGTAAATGGTTGAATGGATTCTAATACCCATTTCGTTGGCGCAATGGCTGTCCCCCATAATATAACAGCCAATAATAACATGCATATTTCTTTCATAATCTCCCACACCTATCAAAAATATATATTAGCTATCTTAATTATAGATTTTTTCTTATGTAAAATCCTTCAAAAATATAAAAAGGCTATGTAAAAATAACTAGATAGCTATTTTTCGCATAACCCTTCACACAATACAACTACATCACTACAAGAAGAAAGCGATTACTACCTTTTATTATTCTCTATCTTTTTCAGCTTTAAGATTATTATATTCAATAATCAAGCCCCTTCGGATCTTAACTATGACATAAAAATATGTACAAAAAAACCTAAGTCGAAACGACTTAGGTTTTTGCTTGGCGACGTCCTACTCTCACAGGGACAAGGTCCCAACTACCATCGGCGCTAGAGAGCTTAACTTCCGTGTTCGGTATGGGAACGGGTGTGACCTCTCTGCCATCATCACCAAACTAATGAAGGCATATTCCTTCAAAACTAGATAACATTTGCTACATATTATATGGTTAAGTCCTCGATCTATTAGTATTCGTCAGCTCCACATGTCACCATGCTTCCACCTCGAACCTATCAACCTGATCATCTTTCAGGGATCTTACTAGCTTACGCTATGGGAAATCTCATCTTGAGGGGGGCTTCATGCTTAGATGCTTTCAGCACTTATCCCTTCCGCACATAGCTACCCAGCTATGCCCTTGGCAGAACAACTGGTACACCAGCGGTGCGTCCATCCCGGTCCTCTCGTACTAAGGACAGCTCCTCTCAAATTTCCTACGCCCACGACGGATAGGGACCGAACTGTCTCACGACGTTCTGAACCCAGCTCGCGTACCGCTTTAATGGGCGAACAGCCCAACCCTTGGGACCGACTACAGCCCCAGGATGCGATGAGCCGACATCGAGGTGCCAAACCTCCCCGTCGATGTGGACTCTTGGGGGAGATAAGCCTGTTATCCCCGGGGTAGCTTTTATCCGTTGAGCGATGGCCCTTCCATGCGGAACCACCGGATCACTAAGCCCGACTTTCGTCCCTGCTCGACTTGTAGGTCTCGCAGTCAAGCTCCCTTATGCCTTTGCACTCTACGAATGATTTCCAACCATTCTGAGGGAACCTTTGGGCGCCTCCGTTACACTTTAGGAGGCGACCGCCCCAGTCAAACTGCCCACCTGACACTGTCTCCCGGGTCGATAAGACCCGTAGGTTAGAATTTCAATACAGTCAGGGCGGTATCCCACCAGCGCCTCCACCGAAGCTAGCGC